>DASWKP010000356.1:0-3487 GCA_036396575.1 Longimicrobiales bacterium
GTTCGTGGCCGGGATGTCCTGCGTCGTCCTGGCCGGCAACGGCCTCGTCCTCCTCCTGGCCTGGGAGGTCATGGCCCTGGCGGCGTTCGTCCTCATCGCCGCGGAGCACGAACGGCCCGAGGTTCGCGAGGCCGCGTATATCTACCTGGCCGCGACCCACGCGGCGACGTTGCTCCTGTGGGTCCTGTTCGCCCGCGTCGCGGCCGCCACGGGCGTCTTCGGGTTCGCGCCACTCCCGCATGGGGCCGCGAGCACGGCCACGCTTCTCATCGGCCTTATCGGCTTCGGTCTGAAGGCGGGGGTCATGCCCCTGCACGTCTGGTTGCCCGGCGCCCATGCCAGCGCCCCGACGCACGTTTCGGCTGTCCTTTCCGGCGTCCTCCTGAAGGTCGGGATCTACGGCCTCGTGCGCACTCTGGCGATGGTGGCCGACCCACCGGTCGTCGTGGGGGGAGCGGTGCTGACGCTGGGCGCGATCAGCGCGCTCGGCGGCGTCTCCTTCGCCCTGGGGCAGCACGACGTGAAGCGGCTGCTCGCCTACCACAGCATCGAGAACATCGGGATCATCCTCCTCGGGATCGGGCTCGCCCTCATGGGCCGCAGCCTCGGGCACCCCGAATGGGTCGTCCTCGGCCTTGCCGGCGCGTTCCTTCACGTCTGGAACCACGCGTTCTTCAAGGGGCTGCTCTTCCTGGCGGCCGGAGCCGCCATGCGCGCGACGGGTACGCGCTCCATCGACTCGATGGGCGGCCTGGCCCGCACCATGCCTTTCACGGCGGGACTCTTCCTCGTGGGAGCATTGGCCATCTCGGGGCTTCCCCCCCTGAACGGCTTCGTGAGTGAGTTGATGATCTACCTGGGGTTGATCCGGAGCGCTCTTCCGGGCGGCTCGATGTTCGCGGCGTTCGCGACCCCCCTGCTCGCCATGGTCGGCGCCCTGGCGGTCGCCTGCTTCGTGAAGGTCTTCGGGGCGATCTTCCTGGGCACGCCACGAAACCCGGAGTCCGGGGAAGCTTCGGAAGCCCCAGGAGCGATGCTCTGGCCCATGGTCGTGTTGGCCTCGGTCTGCGGCCTCATCGGACTCGGTCCCGTCCTGGTCGCGCCGGCTCTCGATCGGGCGATCGCGGCGTTCGTGTCCGCCGGAGGAGGGGCCACCGCCCCGGTGCCCGCCCTTGCGACTCTCGTCGCGTTCGGCTGGGTCATGGTGCTGCATTGGGCCCTGGTGGTCGTCGTCGTGGTGCTGGCCCGCGCCGGATGGCGAACTCTCCGCACCGCGCCGACCACGGGAACCTGGGCGTGCGGCTATCCTCTCCCGACACCCAGGATCCAGTACACCGCGTCGTCCTTCGCGGACCCGTTGGTGGGTATCCTCTCGGGCTTCCTGAGACCGAGGCGGGTCCACCCCGCGATCGACGAGACGTTCCCGCCTGCCACCCACATGTCCGTGCACGTGGACGATGTCCTCCTGGAACGCGCGGTCCGCCCGGCCGCTACGGTGGCGGGGCGATGGTTCGGCCGGATCCGGGCCATCCAGGGAGGCCACGTGAACCTCTACATCTTCATCCTGCTCGTGGGCGCCCTGGCGCTCCTCGCCACGACACTCCCGGTCATGGACGCCATACGGGCGCTGTGGAACGGATCTCCGCCGTGATCGTTCACGCCCTCGACGTAGCGCTACTGCTGTGCATGCCGCCGCTCCTGCTGGGCGTCATCAACCGGACCAAGGCCGCCTTCGCGGGCCGCCGCGGCCCTCCCCTGGTGCAGCCTTACCGCGACCTCCTCCGGCTGGCTCGTAAGGGCTCCGTCTTCAGCGGAACCACCACGTGGGTCTTCCGGGCCGCGCCCATCGTCACGCTGGTCGCGACCCTCCTCGCGGGCCTCCTGGTGCCTCTCGGGAGCGGGACCTCCCCCGTTGGATTCGAGGGAGATCTCATCCTGTTCGTGTACCTCTTCGCGCTGGGCCGTTTCTTCACCACGGCGGCCGCCCTGGACACGGGATCGCCGTTCGAGGGCATGGGCGCGTCGCGGGAGGTCACGTTCGCCTGCCTGGCGGAGCCCGCCGTGTTCTTCGTCCTGCTCTGCCTCGTGCGTCTTTCGGGCTCTCTGTCCCTGGGCCCCATGCTGTCCGCGCCCGCCGACGGCCACGTCCCGTCGATGGTGCTCTGCGTGGCGGGCCTTCTCGTGGTCATGCTCCTCGAAACGTCGCGCGTGCCGTTCGACGATCCGAACACGCATCTCGAGCTCACCATGATCCATGAGGTCATGGTGCTCGACCACAGCGGACCGTTGCTGGGCGCCATCGGCTACGGGGCGGCGGTGAAGCTCTTCGTCCTCGGCACGGTGATCGTGCGCCTGGCCTTGCCGCCCGGCATGGACGCCTGGACCGGGCGCGCCATGCTGATCCTGGGACTGCTCCTGCTCGCCGTGGCCATCGGCGTGGTGGAGTCCGTCACGGGCCGCGTCCGGCTCAGCTGGGTCCCGAACCTGATCGCGGCCGCGACGCTGCTGACGGCGTTCGCGTTCCTCCTGATGGTCCGCTGACATGGACGCCCTTCTCGACTCGATCCTCATGCTGGTCTTCATCCTGGACATCTACGTCCTGGGGACGGGCCGACTGGACGCGGTCATCCGCACGGTCGCCGTGCAGGGAGTGCTCCTGGCGGCGACCCCCATCCTCGCCCACGGCACACTCAACCTCACGACCGGCCTCATGGCCCTCGGGACGTTCACGCTCAAGGGTGTGGCGATCCCCGCGATGCTCCTGCACTCCATCCGTGAGGTGGAGATCCGGCGTGAGGTGGAGCCTCTGATCGGCTTGGGCGCGAGCATGCTCCTCGGCGGGTTGGGCGCGGGCTTCGCCCTCATCTTCACGACCCACATGTCCCTGGCGCCGGGACAGGAAAGCCAACTCATCATCCCGGCCTCGCTCACCACCTGCCTGACCGGCTTCATTCTGTTGACCACTCGGCGCAAAGCCGTGACCCAGGTCGTGGGCTATCTGCTCCTGGAGAACGGCATCTACATCTTCGGACTCCTGCTGATCGAGGCCGTTCCCCTGCTGGTCGAGGCGGGAGTCCTGCTGGACCTGGTAGTCGGCATCTTCGTGATGGGCATCCTCCTGAACCACATCCAGCGGGAGTTCTCGTCCATCGACACGCGTAGCTTCTCCGCGCTCAAGGAGTCCTGAGGGCCATGGCGCTCGTGCTCCTGCTCCTCCCCTTCGCCGGCGCGATCGTAGCGTACGCCCTCCCGTCGGACCGCTGGCGCCCGAGCGTGCTCCTGGCGACCGCGGTCGGCCACCTGGCTCTTTCGGGGAGCGTGCTCGCCGGTATCGTCGCGGCGCCGGATAGCGCCTGGTTGTGGCTGGATCCTCCCGGCCGCATCGTGCTGGGCCTGGTGTCCACGCTCTACTTCGGGTGCGCGGTCTACGCGCATGGGTATCTGCGCTTCCGAAGCTCCCGGCCGAATCGGGTCTTCGTGGCGTGTT
>DASWKP010000357.1:0-7779 GCA_036396575.1 Longimicrobiales bacterium
GCCCCCACCACGCGCCCCCCCTCCAGGACCGGACGGCCCGAGAAGCCCAGGTGGATGCGCCGGCCGTCTCCGGCGACGTGCACGGTCTCGTGACGCCAGGTCTCCCCTCCTTCGAAGAGCCGTCGCAGCGCGCGCTCGTCACCCGTTCGGTTCTCGGGGGCGCTGCGGTCGGTGAGGCTCGTGCCCAGGAGCGCGGTGGGCTCCACGCCGTACAGCTCCCCGGCCGCCGCGTTGAGGAAGGTCCACCGCCCCTCGGCGTCCACGGACCACACCAGATCGCTCGCGGACTCCACGAGCTCCCGGTAGCGGTCCCGGGCCAGGTCCGCCTCCTCCCTCGCCCGCCGCACCTCGGTGATGTCCTCCCCCGTCAGGAGGTGGATGCCCTCGCCCATCTCGTCGGCCCGGCGTGCCGAAGCGCGGATCCAGAAGGTCGAGCCGTCTCTGCGCAGCCCCCGGAACTCGGCCACCCCCACCCCCGAAGCACGGATACTCGCGACGAGGCCCCGCAGGATCGGCCGATCCTCCGGAACGGTCAGGAAGCCGTCGTTGCGGCGGCCCAGCACCTCCGAGGCGGCGTATCCGAACAACGCCTCGAAGGCCGGGTTCACCCGCAGGATGGAACCGTCGGCGTCGTGGACCAGGAGGGCCAGGGGGAGGTTGTCCAGGAGCGCGAGCTGCCGCCGATCTCCCTGGTCGTGGAGCCGTTCGAGGCCGGGCCGGGCGCGCCGGCCGAACGCCCACACCCCGAACAGCGCGAAGCCCGCGCCGATTGCGAGAAAGGCCGCCGCTTCGAGCCACCCGGGCATCAGGCCCACGGGCACCCGTCCGGTCCGGAACGGCCCAGTGCGGCCGTCATGCGTCGCCCTTCACCAGGGCGTTACGCTCCCGGAGAAGAGCGCGAACCGCCAGGGCGTCCCGTATGGCTCGCTGGAGGAAGCCGAGGTCGATGGGCTTTACCAGAAAGGCCCGGGCGCCCGCCGACAGACAGTCGAGGGCGAGGCCGGGTTCGGAGTGGCCCGTGAGCATGACCACCGCGAGGTCCGGCTGGCGGCGGAGGGCCCATCTGAGGAGCTCCAGACCGTTCATGCGCGGGAGGTCGAGGTCCAGCAGGACCAGGTCGAAGTCCCGGGCGGACAGCCAGACGTCCGCCTCTTCAGCGGAGGCGGCGGCGCGCACGTCGTGCAGCATGCCCTTCAGCGCGGAGACCATGACCCGGCGCAACGCGGGATCGTCGTCCACGACGAGCACGGAGGCTTCCCCCGTGTCCAGCGCCGCGACGTCGCGCCAGCCCATGCGGCGGCCCCGGTGCGCCATCGCGTTTCCCCGGTTCATCGACCGGGACCCCCGCCGCGGCGGGTCTCCTCGATCTCCATCTGCCACAGCTCGCGCAGGATGATCTTCCGCTCCTGGGTCAGCACGCCCTCGCCGGACTCCGCGGGCGCCAGGCCCCGCGCGATCTCTTCGGGACTCCGGTGGGCCTGGAGGCCGATGGCGAAGCCCACTACCCCGGCGACGACCAGCGCCAGGGCGAATCCCAGGCGCATCCGCATCACCCGGGCGCGTCTGCCGCGGCTGGCAGACCCGTCACGGTACCGACGATCCACGGCCTCGCCCGGGCGGAGCCTGGCGCGATCGGGGCCGTCCTCCTCCCGCCGCGGGCCGCCAGGGTATACGCTCGGCCCACCGCTCATGAAACCTCCTCGGACGGCCCGCCGCCGACCGCGAGCCGGTTGCGCTCGACGAGGAGCGCGCGGAGAGCGATGGCATCGTTGAGGGCCCACGTGAGGAAGGCCAGGTCCAGCGGCTTGAGGAGGTAGCCCCGGGCCCCCAGGTCGAGACACTCGAGGGCCACCGACGACTCCCCCACACCCGTCAGCATGACCACGGCCAGCTCCGGGAAGCGCTCCAGAGCCTGGCCCAGGAGATCCACCCCGCTCAGGCCCGGCAGGCGGACGTCGAAGAGGCCCGCGTGAAAGGACTCCTCCGCCAGGCGCTCCAGGGCTTCCTCCGCCGAGGAGGCCGCCACGGCCTCGTAGCCGAGGCTCTGGACGGCGGACACCATGGACCGCCGCACGAGCGGCTCGTCGTCCACCACGAGCACGCGCGCCGGGCCCCGGCCCCGCGACATCAGTCCGGTCCAGGTCAGATCGGTCACGGGCTACTGCCGCCGAGCGCGTTCTCGACGACCCGCAGGACATCGGCCAACGCGAAAGGCTTGGCCAGGATCTGCACCGCGCCGAGCTGCGACGCATCCTCCAGGAGCTCGTCCCTGGGCATGAAGCCCCCTCCCGACATGGCCACGATCGGGAGGTCGGGAAACTCCTCATGAACCCTGATCAGGAACTCGATCCCGTCCATTTCGGGCATGTAGATGTCGCTGATGACCAGGTCGGCGCTCTCCTCATTCAGCAGCGCGAGGGCCCGCGCGCCGTCTCCGGCCTGGCGGACGGTGTGGCCCTGTTGCTCCAGGAGACCGGCCAGGGCCCGGAGGATCTGCGGATCGTCATCGATGATGAGGATGTCGGCCATGCCGTGTTCCCTTGGTCAGGTTGCGGTGGGTGGGTCGGAGTCGAGGGCGTGGCGCACCGCCGTGAGGAGGGACGTGACGTCCCAGGGCTTGCGGAGGAGGGGCACACGACCTTCCATCTCCTCCGTGGACGGGGCCGCGCCGCCAGAGTAGCCGCTCGCCAGAATGATCTTCACCCTCGGGTCCCTGGCCCGGAGGGCCTCGAGGAGGCGCCGCCCGTCCATTTTCGGCATGACGACATCGGAGATCACCAGATCGATGGCGACCCCTTGCCGCTCGTACACGTCGAGGGCCTGCTGGCCGTTTTCGGCCGTGATGACCGAGTATCCGTGCCGGCGAAGCGTTCGCTCCGCCGCAGTGCGCACGCCGGGCTCGTCCTCCACCAGCAGGACGGTCTCGGTGCCGTCCAGGGACTTCGCGTCGGAGGCCGTGCCAGCGGACTGACCCGCGGGATCATCCACGATGGGAAAGAAGACCTTGATCGTGGTCCCCTGCCCCGGCTCGCTGTAGACCCACACGCTGCCTCCCTGCTGCTTGGCCAGACCATAGACCATGGCGAGGCCCAGACCCGTCCCCACACCCACGGGCTTCGTGGTGAAGAAAGGCTCGAACACCCGAGCGCGGACCTCCTCCGACATCCCGATTCCGGTGTCGCTGACGGAGATGCAAGCGTAGGGGCCGGGCTTCACGCCGGGGTGCGTCTCGCAGTAGACCTCGTCCAGCTCCTGGGCCATGACCTCGATCCCCAGGGTTCCTCCCTCGGGCATGGCGTCCCTCGAGTTGGTGACCAGGTTCAGGACGATCTGGTCGAGGGTGGAGGGATCGGCCCGCACGGTGCCGGCCGGCCGCTCGGCCCGGATCCTGATCCTGATGTTCTCGGGCACCGCGGTGCGGATCATGTCCGCGAGTCCGTCGACCACGGCGCTCAGCTCTACCGGCTGCAGGGAAAGCTCCGCCTTGCGGCTGAAGCCGAGGAGCTGCTGAGTGATTCTCGCCGCCCTGCGGGCGGCCTCCTGGATACCGTCGATGTCCTCCGGATCCACGGGCTCTCCGGAAGCCAGGGCTCCCGCCGCGAGTTGGGCGCTGAGGCTGATCACGCACAGGACGTTGTTGAAGTCGTGCGCGATGCCGCTGGTGAGCTGGCCGACGGCTTCCATCTTCTGCGCCTGCCTGAGCTGTTCCTCCAGAGCGCGCCGGTCCGAGATGTCCTCGGCGATGAGCTGGAACGCGCCCTGTCCCGTCTCTTCATCCCTGAGATACACGCCGGTGAGGCGAACCAGGATGAACCGGCCGTCCTTGCGCCTCCAGCGCACCTCCAGGCCGTCGATCTGTCCTTTCTCGCGCCAGTAGTCGAACAGGCCGCCCCGGGCCTCCGGGTCCTCGTAGACATCCTCCGGCCGCAAGGCCAGAACCTCCTCCTCGGAGGCATACCCCATCATCTCCACAAGCGCCGGGTTCACGGAGATGAAGAGATCCTCCCGCGTGGACCGGTAGATCCCCAGCGTGGCCCGGTCGACGAGGCTGCGATACTTCGCCTCTGAACGTCGCAGGGCCCGCTCCGCCTCCTCCCGCAGAGCGATGGACCGCTCCTGTTCGGTCACGTCCTCGAAGACCATCACGGCTCCGCGGATCTCGCCCCGCTCCGACATGGGCATGGCGGAGACCTGGACCGTGAAGGAGTCCCCGTTCCCTCTCCAGAAGAGGGCGCGGCCGGCGAACGGCTCGCCCGTGCGCAGGGGGGCCAACACGGGACACTCCGCGAGGGTATGGTGGCGCCCCTCGGCGTCGGTATGGTGCAGGAGCGCGTGGACGTCGGCACCCAGGATCTCGTCCAGGCTCCGCCCCGCCAGCGCCAGGCCGGCCGGGTTCACGAACGTGGCCCGCCCCTCCCGGTCCATTCCCAGGATCCCCTCGCCCGCCGAGTGCAGGATCAGCTCATGGAGGTGGCTCAGCGCCTCGATGGCCGCCTCGGTCGCGGTGCGCTCCGAGATGTCGCGGAGGATGGCGCTGAAGACTGGCCGACCCTCGCGCGTCCAGCGGGACAGGGACACCTCCACGGGAAACTCGGTGCCGTTCCTCCGGAGGGCCACGAGCCGCGAGATGCCGGGAAAGCTCAGGGGAGCGTCCGGATCCTCGGCCTGGTCCGCGAACGCCGCCGCGTGGGCCTCGCGGAACCGCTCGGGCATGAGGTCGGTGATGGGCCGCCCCAGAGCCTCCTCCGCCGAGTAGCCGAAGGTCACCACCGCCCCGGGGTTCCAGAAGATCACCCGACCGTGTTCGTCCGCTGACAGGATCGCGTCCTGGGCCGTCTCCACGAGCGTCCTCAGCCGCCGCTCGCTCTCCTGGAGGGCCTCCTCGGCGAGGCGCCGTTCCCTCCGTTCGCGGGCGCGCTCCAGAGCGGCGACACACGCGGGCCCCAGACGGGAGATACGGTCCTTCAGGATGTAGTCGGCGGCTCCGCTCTTCAGGCACGAGATCGCCGTCTGCTCGTCCACCGATCCGGTGCAGATCACCACCGGCGTGTCCGGACTGAGCTCCCCTACGATGCGAAGGGCCTCAACGCCGTCGAAGTCCGGAAGGCTATAGTCGGACACAACCAGGTCCGGGGCCTTCTCGGCCAGAGCGGCCACGAACCCGGCCCGTTCCGTGACGACGGCGCAGTCCCCGCCCACTCCCGCTTGCCGCAACTCGCGGATCTCCAACTCCGCGTCCGCGGGGTTGTCTTCGAGAATGAGGATGCGGGGTGTCTGCATGGTCGTGTCCTTGACGTTCTGCCCGCCCCAGATCAACGCGAGATCCCCATGGCATATTCGCAACCGTGACCCCGGAAGGCCAGGGCCGCCGCCTCGACGGCGCGGCGTGTCATCCGTCCAGGCTCCCGCCCGCGAGGGTCATCGTCTCGAACTCCGCGAAGATCCGGGTGTCCCACCAACCCATGGCTACCTCGGCCCGCATCAGGTCCAGCGCATCGGTCGCGGTGAGGGCCCCCTTGTAGGGCCTCTCGCTGGTGAGCGCGTCGTAGATGTCCACGACCTGGAGCACCCTGGCCGTCACGGGAATGTCCTCCCCCCGCAGGCCGTCCGGATACCCCGAGCCGTCCCACCGCTCGTGGTGGTGGCGGATGATCGGCATCACTTTGCTGAACGAGCGGATGGGCCCGCAGATGTGCACGCCCGTCAGGGGATGCTCCCGCATGACGTGCCACTCCTCGGGGGTCAGGTCCCCGGGCTTCAGGAGGATGGCATCCGGCACCGCCATTTTGCCGATGTCGTGGAGGATCCCGCCTATGCGCAGGGCGTCGAGGTCCGCCCTTGGCAGTCCCAGCCGGCCCGCCAGGCGCGTCGCCTCTTTGGCCAGACGCTCGCAGTGCCCCTCCGTGCAGGGGTCCTTGCTCTCCACGCTGCGCGCCAGGGACAGGACGACGGCCTCCACCCTCACCAGCTCGTCGGTGGCCTGCTTGCTCCGAACCAGCGAGCGGACCCGAGCCAGGAGCTCGACGGGATCCGGGGGTTTGCCCAGGAAGTCGTCGGCGCCGGCGTCGAGCGCCTCGACCAGGCGCTCGGTCGTGGACAGCCCGGTGAGCATGAGGATGGAGATGAACCGGGTCTCCGGGTCGCTCCGAAGCTCCCGGCAGACCTCCATGCCGCTCATGCCGGGCATGTTCACGTCGAGGAGAACGACGTCGGGCTGGAGCCGGCGCGCGGACTCGACGGCTCCGCGGCCGTCCGCTTCCAGGCGCACGTCGTAGCCCCGGGCTCGGAGCGTCCTGCCGATGGCGTTGCGCGCGACGGCGTCGTCGTCCACCACCATGATCAGGGTCTCGCCCGCAACGGGATCCGCGCCACCTACGGGTGACGGCCTCCCCGACAGGAGCGGCAGGACACGGGCACCCCCGTAGGCGGGCCTGACGAGCGCGGCTCCCGCGTTCATGGAAGCGCCGGGCCACTCGCGGCGTGCCTCAGCCCGGCGAGGATCCCACGGATGCGATCGAACTCGGTGGCCTTGACGAGGAAGTGCTCGGCGCCCAGCGAGATGCTCCGCTGGCGGAACGCCGAGTAGGGGTAGTTGGTCAGCACGATGACCGTCGGAGCCTCCGGGGACGCCTTGACCTCCTTGAGCACGTCCAGACCGGACGCGCCGGGCATCATGATGTCCAGGATCACCACGTCGGGCCGCGCGTTCCGGATGATCTCCAGACCGGCGGCGCCATCCCCGGCCTCTCCGGCGACGACGACCCCGTCCAGAGAGTTGACCAGGGCCCTCAGGCGCTGCCGGATCACCGTCGAGTCGTCGACGATCACCACCTCGGTGGGGCGCTCGACCTCCGAAATCGCTTCTGCGTTCATTGGAATATCTCCTGGCGGTGTACCGGCCCTCAGGCTCCCGCCCACAGCGAGCGACGCCAGACGCCTTCGACACTCCCGTAAGCTCGACCGAGGGATCCCCCTCCGGTATCGCCCGCGGGCGCTGCCTGGTGTGGGAATGCATGAAGGGCCGTGTCCGTCGGAGGACTACATGTCCCTCTCCACCGCGTAGCGTATGAGGTCCGCTGTGTTACGCAGGCCGAGCTTTTCCAGGATGCGAGCCCGGTAGGTGCTCACGGTCCTGGGACTGATCCCCAGTTCGACGGCCACCTGCTTGACCAACAGGCCCGAGCCCAGCAGGCAAAGAACCTCGTACTCCCGTTTCGACAGGGCCTCCTCCGGGTTTACGGGACCCTCGCCCTGGAGCCGGGACGCAAGGCGCTCGGCCAGGAGGGCCGTCACGTACTTGCCCCCGGCGTGGACCCGGCGCACCGCTTCCGCCAGCTCTTCAGACGAGTGCTGTTTGGTCAGGTAGCCCGCAGCCCCATGCTGGATGGCCCTGACGGCCCACTCCTCCTCGGCGTGCATGCTGACGACCAGCACCCGCACGGTCGGGTGGGCGGCCCGGATCCGCTTCAACAGGGGAATCAGTCCGGGTCCCGGCATCGAGATGTCCAGGACCAGGACATCCACGGCGTGCTCGGCCAGCCCGTCCAGAACCTCCGATCCCTCCCCGGCCTCGGCCACGACCCGGATGTCGGCGTGCGCCTCGACGATGCGGCGGAGCCCATCCCGGACCAGCGTATGGTCGTCCGCGAGGAGGAGCCGGATCACGGCGCGCCTCCGGCTTCGGCGTGGCTTTCGGGAAACGCCGCCCTGACCAGGGTCCCGCCGTCGTCCCTCCGGGTCACCTCGACGGTGCCCCCCAGCGCCATCGCGCGTTCGTGC
>DASWKP010000358.1:0-3605 GCA_036396575.1 Longimicrobiales bacterium
GTCTTCACCACCCGTCCGGACACGATCTTCGGCGCCACCTACATGGTGCTGGCCCCGGAGCATCCCCTGGTGAAGTCCGTCACGACCCCGGAGCGGCGCGAGGTCGTGGAGAGCTACGTGACGCAGGCGGGCCGCATGGACCTGGTGGCCCGGCAGAAGGTGGAGGCGGAGCGGGAGAAGACCGGGGTCTTCACCGGCGCCTACTGCATGAACCCCGCGACCGCCGAGCCCATCCCCATCTGGGTGGCGGACTACGTGCTGATGCAGTACGGCACCGGCGCCATCATGGCCGTTCCCGGCCACGATGAGCGGGATTTCGAGTTCGCCACCCGCTTCGAGTTGCCCATCCGGCGGGTGGTCGCCGCTTGGGGCGACGACGCCTCCACTCCCCTGGAGGAGGCCTACGAGGGCGACGGCGTCCTGGTGAACTCCGAGCGCTTCGACGGCCTGCCCATGGAGCAGGGCAAGCAGGCCATCGTCGGATGGCTGGAAGACAGGGATCTGGCCGGCTTCCACGTGAACTACCGGCTGCACGACTGGTGCATCTCCCGGCAGCGTTACTGGGGTCCACCCATCCCGGTGATCCACTGCGAGGCGTGCGGCCCGGTGGGTGTCCCCGAAGAGGACTTGCCCGTCGAGCTGCCCCGAGTGGAGGACTTCAAGCCCGACGACACGGGAGTGAGCCCCCTGGCCCGGGTGGAGTCGTGGTACCGGACGTCCTGCCCGCGCTGCGGAGGCGACGCCCGCCGGGAGACCGACGTGAGTGACACCTTCCTGGACAGTGGCTGGTACTTCCTGCGCTATCCATCCACGGACGACGACAGCCGGCCCATGGTGCCCGAGCTGACCGAGCGCTGGCTGCCGGTGGACTGCTACATCGGCGGCAACGAGCACGCGGTGCTCCACCTGATGTACGCGCGCTTCCTGACCATGGTCCTCCACGACCTGGGCCACGTGCCCTTCGAGGAGCCCTTCACGCGCTTTCGCGCGCACGGCCTCATCGCCCGCGACGGCGCGAAGATGTCGAAGAGCAGGGGGAACGTTATCATCCCCGATCCCATCATCGACGCGTATGGGGCCGACACGTTCAGGACCTACCTCATGTTTCTCGGCCCCTTCGGAGAGGGAGGGGACTACCGGGACGAGGGCATCCAGGGGCCCTTCGGCTTCCTGCACCGCCTGTGGGACACGGTGCACGGGGCGGTGGACGGAGAGCCGGCTCCCGAGGTGGAGCGAAAGCTGCACCAGACGATCCGGCAGGTCGGAGAGCAGTTGCCGTCGCTACAGTACAACACGGCGGTCGCGGCCCTGATGGAGTACCTTAATGTGGTCCGGGCCGGAGGGCGTACGGCGGCCAGGGCCGAGGTCGAGGACCTGGTCCTCCTGGTGGCGCCGTTCGCGCCTCACATCGCCGAGGAGCTGTGGGAGGCGCTGGGGCACACGGAGTCGATCTTCGACGGAGGGAATTGGCCCGACTACGACGAGGCCAAGGCCCGGGACGACACCGTCGACATCGCGGTCCAGGTCAACGGCAAGCTGCGGGGATCCGTAAGCGGGATTCCGGGCCTGTCTCGGGAGGAGGCGGAAGCGATGGCCCGGGCCGAGGACAACGTGGCGCGTTACCTCGACGGAACGGAAGTGCGCCGGGTGATCTGGGTCCCCGACAAGCTGGTCAATTTTGTGGTGGTCTGACCGAAGGGTAGTTTCGCACAAGAGAACTTCAGACGCGGCGAGCAATGGCTGAGACCCGTACGGCGCTGGATCTCCGACCCCCCCCCGAGATCGAACAGCTCATGATCGACGCCATCCGCGTCCTGACGATGGACGCGGTGGAGAAGGCGGAGTGTGGCCACCCGGGGGCTCCCATGGGCCTGGCCCCCCTGGGCTACGAGCTGTTCTGCCGCCACCTCCAGCACGACCCGGCCAACCCGGACTGGATGAACCGGGACCGCTTCGTGCTCAGCGCCGGCCACGCATCCATGCTCCTCTACTCTCTGCTCCACCTCACGGGCTACGAGCTGGAACTGGACGAGCTGAGGGACTTCCGTCAGTGGGGGGCGCGCACGCCCGGCCACCCCGAGCATGGCCTCACCCCCGGGGTCGAGACCACCACGGGGCCGCTGGGGCAGGGGCTGGCCAACTCCGTGGGCATGGCCCTGGCCGAGCGCTGGCTTGCTCACCACTTCAACAAGCCGGGCCACAACGTCGTGGACCACTGGACGTACGCCCTCTGCTCCGACGGGGACCTGATGGAGGGCGTCAGCCACGAGGCGGCCTCGTTCGCGGGCCACCAGCGCTTGGGCAAACTGGTCTGGATCCACGACGACAACAGCGTCACGATCGAGGGCAGCACGGACCTGGCCACCTCCACCGACCAGGAGCAGCGCTTCGAGGCCTATGGCTGGCAGGTCCTCAAGGTGGACGACGGCAACGACTGCGTGGCCATCGCCCGCGCCCTGCGCGGCGCCCGGCGCGAGTTGGAGCGGCCCTCCCTGATCATCCTCAAGACGACCATCGCCTTCGGGAGCCCCAATAAAGCCGGCTCCCACGAGGCTCACGGCGCCCCTCTGGGGCGGGACGAGGTCCGCGCCACCAAGGTGGCGCTGGAGTATCCGTCGGCCGAGCCCTTCTTCGTGCACCCGCGCGCCAGGTCCGAGTGGGACAAGATCAAGGAGCGCGGGCACGCCCTGTCCAGCGACTGGCACAAGCGCTTCCTCGCGTACCGCCACGAGCACTCGGCCGAGGCGCTCGAATTCCTCCGGCTCATGAACGGCGTCCTGCCGCCGGGCCTCGAGGCCGCCTCCGAGAGCATCGTCGGCGCGGCCCGCGAGATGGCCACGCGGACCGCCTCGGGTATCGTGCTCCAGGATCTGGCCAAGCGGCTCCCGGAGCTGGTCGGAGGCTCGGCGGACCTCGGGGGCTCCAACAACACGACCATCGAGGGGGCGGAGGACCTCGGGGCTGACACGCCCGGGGGACGGGTCCTTCACTTCGGGGTCCGGGAGCACGCCATGGGCGGCATCCTGAGCGGCATGGCGCTCCACGGCGGTCTGCGGGTGTTCGGGGGCACGTTCCTGGTCTTCTCGGATTACCTGCGCCCGGCCATCCGCCTGGCCTCCCTCATGGGACAGCGGGTGGTCTACGTGTTCACGCACGACAGCGTGGGTCTTGGGGAGGACGGACCCACGCACCAGCCGGTGGAGCATCTCATGTCCCTTCGGGCCATTCCCGGCCTCCTGGACCTCAGGCCAGCGGACGCCGCCGAGGTGGCGGTGGCGTGGCGGTTGGCTCTGACCCGCAAGGACGGGCCCAGCTTCCTGGCCCTGTCGCGGCAGAAGGTCCGCAACCTCGAGCGCGGAGAGGACACGGGCCTGGCCAGCGCCGAGGAGACCGTGCGCGGGGCCTACGTGTTGGCGGAAGCCTTCGGTGGCGAGCCGGCCGCCATCCTGGTGGCCAGTGGCTCAGAGGTCCAGGTGGCCCTGGACGCCCAGACCATCCTCCAGGGGAAGGGCTATCCCGTGCGGCTGGTGAGCATGCCGAGCTGGGCCCTCTTCCGGAATCAGGACCGGGCCTACCAGGAGTCCGTGTTCCCGCCCTCCTGCAAG
>DASWKP010000359.1:0-11454 GCA_036396575.1 Longimicrobiales bacterium
TTGAACGCCTGGAAGATGAACCCGATCGCCTGGTTGCGGATCTTCGCCCGCTGGCTCGCCGACAGGTTCTCCACCGGCTCCCCGTCCAACTCGTATTTGCCCCCCGTCGGGCTGTCCAGAAGCCCCAGAATCGACAGCAGCGTCGTCTTGCCGCACCCCGACGGACCCGCGATGGACACGAACTCACCACTCTGGATCTCCAGATTGATGCTCGACAGGGCGTGGGTCTCCACCTCTTCCGTGTAGAAGACCTTGCTGAGGCTCTCCAGGCTGATCAACGCGTGACCGTTCTCCATTCTCGTCCTCTTCCCGTTGGGAGTGTGTGGGGGTTCAGCGAAGCTTCACCCGGTCGAAGCCGTCCCACTGGGACATTTCCGACAGGATCACGATGTCACCGGGCTGGAGCCCGGACCGGATCTCGATCTCGTTCACCGACGCCACGCCGAGCTCGACGATCACCCGGTCGGCATACTGCTCGTCCGCGGTGAGCTTGAAGACGCTCACCTTGTTGTTGGCCTGACCGAACTGGGGACGGCCCATGAACACCACGTCGTCCAACCGGTTGATGACCACGTTCCCGTCCACGCTCAGGTCGGGTCTCGCTGACGCCGGCAGGTTGTCGGGCAGGGCCACGTCGATGGTCACCGTGCCGTTCCTCACCGCCGGATCGATGCGCGACACCCTCCCCTCGATCGTGTCGCTGCGCGTGTCGATGAGAGCGACCTGGCCGAGAACGATCTCCTGGGCCTGAGTCTGGGCGATCCGGATCTCGGCCTTGAGGCGGTCGGGTACGACCACGCGCCCCAGGTTGCTTCCCGAAGTGACGTACTGGCCCTCCTGAAGCGGCACGTCCAGCGGGGCGAGGATGCCCGCCGAAGGCGAGCGCACCGTCATGGACGCGATGCGCTCGCGACGGAAGTCCACCAGCTCCTGGAGGCGCCGGACCTGGTCGAGCTGGGCGTCGAGCTGGTCGTCGACCGACTCATCGAAGACCCGGAGGCTCTCCTCCGCAAGACCGAATCGCGTCTCCATCTCCGCCATCTGCTCCCTGGACCGGTCCAGCTCAGCTTTGGCCACGTTGTCCGGGTTGGCGTCGAAGAGGCGTTGGTTGGCCTGGTGGGTCCTCTGGGCGTCAAGGAACTGGGTCCGGACCTGCGCCACGGTACCCTGCAGCGTCAGGCGCTGGGTCTGGAGGGTCGAGCGCAGCTGCGTCAACTGAGCCTGGGCCTGCGAGAGCTGCTGTTGGGTCTGGAGGAGCTGCACCTCCTCGTCGGGATTGCTCATCCTCAGGATGATGTCCCCCGGCTGGACCTCGACCCCTGGCAGGAGGACGATCTCATCGATGCGGCCCGTAGTCACCGCGGTGAGCCAGCGGGCCTGCTCGGGCACCAGCGTGCCGGGACCGCGCACCATGCGGACCATCGTCCCCCGCTGGACCGTGTCGGTCCAGGTGGTCGCCCGATCCACGGACGGTACCGCCGAAGGCAGCGACTGCACGCCCCAGGTGATGAGAGCCAGGGCCACCACGACCACCGTGGTGACGACGGCGCGCTTCTTCTTTCTCTGTGGCCTCGTGTCTCGAATGATATCCACGATTTCGTCCTCTATCGTTTCATCGAATCATCGAACGGGCGGGCCGCACGATGCGGCTCGTCCTCCTCCCCAACCCTACCCCTTACCGCGGTTGGTGACCCGCGCCACGTCCCGTGGCACCTCCCCGCCCCTCCATCAGCCGGCCCCGCCGGCACCGCCGGTGCGCAGACTGCGTCCCGTGGCGGCCTCCAGACGGGCCAGTGCCTGGTGAAAGCCGTACACGGCGTTCAGGTAGTCTCGCTCCGCGGTGGCCATGGACGTCTGGGCGTCCAGCAGCTCCAGGAACGAGCTTCCCACGACCGCGGAGCCCGCGGAGGGAGCCGCGCCGATGGCGTACCGCTGGCGTGCCGCTTCCAGGCGCTCTTCGGCCAGAGCCCGGTTGCGCTCCTCGATCCGCACGATGCGGTAGGCGGAGCTCAGGATCCCGTGCGCTTCGGTCACCTCCCGCCGCAACCGCAGCTCTTCCGCCCTGCGGCTGTGCTCGGCGTCCTTCGCGAACCCCACGGCCTGCTCGACCTGCCGTTGGCGCGAGAAGCCCTGGAAGATGGGCACGCTGACCGATGCGCTCAGGCTGAGCGGGCTCTTGGTGAAGTCGAACGGGAACACGTCGTTGCCGGCCAGGACCTGCTGGTTCTGCTCCTCCGTGAGCTGCGGTGCGCCGCAGGAACCCTGATCGACACCTGGCAGCGTCGCGCCGATGCCCTCCTGGATGATCTGCCAGCGCATGCACGTGTTGTACGACGAGCGCCTGGAGCTCCCCGCGGTGTTCAGGAGGTAGTCGTCGCTCAGCGCCTGGTTCGTGAAGCCCCTGAAGCCGGTGCTCAGGTTCAGGGACGGGAAGTAGGCGCTCCTGGACTGGCGCACGCCGGCGCGCGCGGCGTTCTCGGCCGCCGTGAGCGCGTTCAACGAGGGATGCGCCTCGAGCGCCACGGACACGAGCTCATCCCGCTGCCACGTCGGCTCGAAGACGTCGAACCCGCTGGCCAGCTCCACATCCTCGTCGAGGGCGATGCCGAGCTGTTCCATGAGACGGAGCTTTTCGGTGCGAAAGGCCTGCTCGGCCTGGATGAGAGCCACCTCGGCCCGGCCCAGGTCCACCTCGGACTGCTTGCCCTCGGTGCCCGCGGACGCGCCGCTCTCGACGCGGTTCTGAACGATCTGGAAGTTCTGGCGGGTGCGGTCGAGCTGACGTTGGGCCACCGCCACCCCATCCCCGGCCCTCAGGGCCGTCATGTATTGGAGGGTGACCGCAGATTCGAGCGTGAAGGCCGCCGCGTCGATGCGCGCCGAGGTGGCATCCTGGCTGGCCCGCGCGTTGCGGACGCCAAAGAGGGTGTTTCCGTTGAGGTTCCAGTTGAAAGTCAAGGAGTAGCCGGACGAATACCAGTCCGTGCTCTGGGCGCCGAAGCTCACGGTCCCCAGGTTCTGGACCCCTGCCTCCTGAAAGCTCATGGACCCGCTTGCATTGATGTTGGGCAGGAACGCCCCGTAGGCCGACCTGACCGCCCAATCCGCCGCCGCCATGTCGTTGGTCTGGCTCAGGAACTGGGGGTTGTTGTCCTTGGCGATGCGGATCGCATCGTCGAGGGTCAGTCGGGTGGGACCCTCCTGGGCCACCAACACCGTGACCGCCCAGGCCGCCGCCACCAGCGCCAGGAACACCGCTCGCGCCGAAACGCGGGCCGTCGCCCCCGCCACGGGCCGGGTCCTCTCGTGTCGCGTCATATCCGTCCTCGCTGCCGTCCGTCGTGGATGCGGGGTGGGGGCCCGACCGGAGCCAGAGCAACCTCCGCTCCAGCCGCACCTCACCGCACTCATGATCCTACTCCGACCGGACCCGCTCACACCCGCCGCTCACGGAAGACGTAGGAAGCTTCGTGCCAGGAGTGTGTCCTCCCCATCAAGATGTTGCGGGAGAACGCGTTACAGCGATAGGAGCTATCGAGGCAGGTGGCCGGATGTGGCCGGCTGCGGGATGTCGCGTCCCAGAATCGGACAGCCCCGACCCGAGGGTCCAGCCCGAGGGTCAAGGATGGGGCTCAATCCCCCAGGCGCTCCTCCAGGAGTTGCTGGAGTCGCCTCAACTCGTCCTCGGCCAGGTCGCTGTCGGAGACGAGGTGGGTGAGGAGGAGCTCCCGGGAGCCCCGGAAGAGCTTGCGCGTCAGGCGGCGGAGAGCGTTGACCTGGGCCCGGTCCCGGTCCACCAGAGGGTGATAGCGATACGCCCGCCCCTCCTCCACATGCCCCACGTGCCCCTTTTCCTCCAGCGTGCGGAGCATGGTGAGCACGGTGGTATAGGCGAGCTCGTCCTCGAGCTGCGCCTGGACCTCGGCGACGGTGGCCGGCCCCTCGTCCCAGAGGACGGCCATGACGTCGAGCTCGCGTTCGGTGAAGACGATCTCTGCCAATGGGACCTCCTTCGGCGAAAAGCCTTAAGGGAAGCTACCGTGCCGCCTCCCCCCTCGTCAACGACAAGTATAGTAGCACCGGCTCGACGCCCGCGCGGCCACGAACCGAACCACCGCGCCGTGAGCCGCGACGCCCCATGCCGGATTGCCGCCCGTCTCCAGCCTGTCGATACTCTCATCCCTTCCAGGGGAGCCCCGGCCAGCGCCGGAGCCGGGAACGTCGCACCGTCACAACGGGGAGCCGAACATGGGTGACATCGCCAGGGCACTGAGGGACTTGACGGACATCCGCCTCTTCATGGTCGGGAACACGGGAGTTACCGTGGCCTCTGTGCTGGCCATGGCGGCGATCATGCTGGTCACGTTCTGGCTCTCGCGGGTGCTCCAGAAGTGGGTGGAGCGGGGCATGACCCGAGGAGGGCTCTCGGCGGAGGGCACGGTGTCCACCGCGAAGCGGCTCCTGCACTACGCCATCCTGGCCGGGGGGCTGGCCCTGGCGCTCCAGACCGTCGGCATTCCGCTGGCTACCGTGTTCGCCGCGAGCGCGGTAGTGGCCGTGGCGATCGGCTTCGCCCTCCAGAACATCCTCCAGAACTTCGTGTCGGGCCTGATCCTCCTGGCCGAGCGCTCCATCACCGAAGCCGACATCCTGGAGGTGGATGGCAACATGATCCGGGTGGAGCGCATGGGCATGCGCGCCACGGTGGCCCGGACGCGGGAAGACGAGCAACTCATCATCCCCAACACGATCCTGGTGCAGTCCACGGTCAAGAACACGACGCTGTCGGACAACATCTACCGTGTCAGGACGCGCGTGGGGGTGGCCTACTCGAGCGACATGGGCCGGGTCGAGAAGGTGCTGGAGCGGGCGGCGAGGGCGGTGCCCGGTACCGTGGAGGGTCGCGGGCCCGTGGTCCTCCTCCTCGACTTCGCGGATTCCTCGGTCGTCTGGGACGTGTCCGTGTGGGCCACCGATCCCTGGGCGGCCCGGGTCACTCGCTCGGACCTCAACAAGCACATCTGGCGGGAGTTCAAGGCGGACGGCATCACCATCGCCTTCCCGCAACTGGACGTCCACTTCGACCCGGACTTCACGGGATCGCGCCCGGCGTTGGCGAGCTGAGCGGCCCGGCGGCTCGGCGGTCGGGCTGGTCGCGCGCTGGCTGGCGGAGGCCCGGGTGTCCTTCGCCGCCTCAGCGGCTCCCCAGCCAGGCCTCCCGAAAGCGTACGGCCTCGGAGGAGGACGCCTCCCCCGCCTCTTCGAGACCGACCATCTCCAGGAGCGGATCCTCCGCCAGCGTCACGGAGGCCGTGCGCCGGCCCACCCTGCTCTCGAACGCGACCGCGAGGGTCTGTCCGGGGGCCCGTCCCCGGAGAGCCTCCGCCAGAGCGGCCCGGTCGGGTACGGGTTCGCCGTCCACCGTGAGGATCACGTCACCCCGGTCCAGGCCCGCCTCGTACAGGGGATCGCCCAGCAGGGTGCCCCCGGCCACGCGAACCCCGCGCGCGTCGGCGACCAGAGGCGCGCCCGTCAGGTAGGGGCGCCCGGGCCGGGCCCGCCTGAGGATGAGCCCCGCGGCCGCGACGAGACTCTCGATGTCGGGCACCTCCCCGCCCCGGACGTACCGGTCGAAAAAGTCCCGGGCGAAGGGTGCGTCTCCGCTCACCACGGCCAGGGCCTCCTCGACGCTGTCCACGACGTACGGGCGCTCGCTCCGGCCGTGGCGCTGCCACATGACGCGCATGAGGTCGTCCAGGCTCGTGCCCGGAAAGCGGCTCCGCAACGTCAGGTCCAGGCCCAGAGCCACCACCGAGCCCCACGTGTAATAGGAGATGAAGGTGTTGGCCCGATTGACGGGATCGACGCTCACGGCGGCGTCCACGAAGGGCGCCTGCATGCTCATCTCCACAGGGCTGAAGAAGCGCCGCCCGGGAGAGTTGACGACACCGTTCACCGATGCGCCCATGCGTCGGCCGAAGTCCGCCACGTCGATGACTCCGGCCCTGACCAGAGCGATGTCGTCGTAGTAGCTGGTGAAGCCCTCCCCGAACCAGAGCTCCCGGCTCATGTTGGCCTCTTCGAAGTCGAAGGGCTCCAGTGTGGCCGGGCGGATGCGCTCCATGTTCCACGCGTGGAAGACCTCGTGGGCGACGGTGCCCAGCAGCCCCACCATGTTGCCGGACAGGGAGCCGGTGCTGGTGAGCACCGTGGAGTTGCGGTGCTCCATGCCATCGCCGTCCGCCCAGGGCAGGTAGCACGCCAGGAAGGTGTAGGTGCCGAAATCGAAACGGGGCAGCTCGCCGTAGACCTCCACGTACTCGCGCACGATGGCGGCCGCGGCGGCGGCGTAGCGGTCCAGCTCCTCCTCGGTCCCCTGGTGGTGCACGGCCACGCGAAGCGTCTGATCCCCTTCCCGCCACTGGCGCAGAGCGAAGTCGCTCACCTCCACCGGGGAGTCCAGGAAGTAGGGATGGTCCGGCGCGGTGAAGACGTACGGATCGGCGGTGGGCGCGAGCTGCGTGGCCACCCTCCAGCCGCTCCCCTCGGGCACCCGCACCGTGAGCTCCACGGGCCGGTCGAAGAGACCCCGCGCCCACAGGAAGGTGGCGGGCACGTTCAGGTGGGCGTGGCTCTCGTCGACGGCCGCATAGGTGCCATCGGCCCGGTCCCCGAACAGCGTGTAGGTGATCACGACCTCGCCCCGATGACCCTCGACCGTCCACTGGTGCGGGTCCGGGCGGACGACCGGCAGCGCTTGCCCCGCGCCGTCGGTGGCCTGGAACTTGTAGACGTTCTTGGCGAACTCGTGGAGGGCGTACCGCCCGGGAGAGGTGCGGCTCATGCGCAGCTCCAGGGGCCCGGCGGGGAGATCGGTGTAGTGGACCCGGACGTCCGCCTCGTGATGGACCCGATTCCCGAAGGAGACCTGGTAGCGCACCTGTGACTGGCCCTGACTCGAGCGCGGGGCGGCGGACAGGAGCAGGAGAGCGAGGAGCGGGATGGAACGCACGCGCATGATCGGTGAAGCCACGTCGGAGAAGACGGATTCGGGCCACGGAAGGTATCCGCCCCCCTCGCGCCCCGCTATCTTGCGGGGGCCCCACCGGCCCACGTCTCGGGGCCCGCGACCGCACGGCGCCTCGCACGATTCCCGGGCACGGTAACGTGAGCCAAAGCCGCCCTGAACCCCTGGACGATCTCGCGCGCCGCCTGGGCCCGGAGCGTACGGCCCGCGACGTCCCCCTCGCCCGCCTCACGACCTTCCGCGTCGGCGGGCCGGCGGACCTCGTCTTCACCGCCCGTACGCCCGACGATCTGGAGGAAGCCGTCCTCGCCGCCCGCGAGGCGGGCGTACCCCGCTTCCTCATGGGACGGGGAGCCAACGTCCTGGTGGCCGACGCCGGCTTCAGGGGCGTGGTGATCCTCAACCGCGTGGAAGGCACGGAGTTCCTGGACGACCGCACCGTCCGGGCCGGGGCCGGGGTGGACACGTTCCCGGATCTCATCCAGGAGACGGTGGCGCGCGGGCTCGGAGGCCTGCACCACTACGTGGGGATTCCGAGCACCGTGGGAGGCGCCCTGTGGCAGAACCTCCACTTCCTGTCCCCCGACCGCTCCCGGACCTGCTTCATCGAGGAGGTCCTGGTCGGCGCGGAGATCCTCACGGAGGAGGGAGAGCGGCGCCGGGTGGGTGTGGACTACTTCCAGTTCGGCTACGACCGCAGCATCCTGCACCACCGGGACGACGTCGTCCTCACGGCGGACTTCCGCCTGGAGCCGGGGGACGAGGCCGAGCTGCGGCACGCCATGCGGGACAACCTCGAGTGGCGGGACGACCGCCATCCCGACCTGTGGCTCTACCCCAGTGCCGGCTCGATCTTCAAGAAAGCCGACGGCGTGGGGGCCGGCCGCCTCATCGACCAGTGCGGCCTCAAAGGACACGTCAACGCCAGCGGTCGGGCCGGGATCTTCCACCGCCACGCCAACATCGTGGTGAACCTGGGAGGCGCCAGCGCCCGCGAGATCCGGGACCTGATCGATCTGGCCCGGGACACGGTCCTCCGCCAGACCGGGGTGGAGCTGGCGACGGAGATCTCCTTCGTGGGGGATTTCTAGGTCCGGTCCTGGCTGGACGCCAGCTCCCGTAGCAGGCCCGGATCGATCTCGTGGCCTCCCGGATGCGTGAGGACCCGGTGGGCGAGGCCCGCCTCGTCGAGGCGGCGCGCTTGATCCCGCGCCAACTCCTCCCGGTGGGCCATGTCCCTCTCCCCCATGACCAGGACGAGGTCCACCCCGCGCAGGCGCTGGGCGGCCAGCTCCATGTCCAGATCCGGCGGCAGGTACTCTCCCCACAACACCAGACGGCCGGGAGGGCTGTCTCCGTGCACGGCCCAGCGCGCCGCCGTGTGCGCGCCCTGGGAAAAGCCAAGCACCGTCACCCGCGCCGACTCCCACGGCACGTCCGCGAGCACGCGGCCGCGGACCCGGTCCAGGTAGCCCACGTAATCCCCGATCTCGGCGTCCCGGTGCTCCCGCGTCATCCACGTCGCGCCCACCCGGCTCTCGGGACCGTGACGGCCCGGCCCGTCCTCGACGTAGAAGCGCGACAACGCCTCCGGCGCCACCACGACACGCCGGGAGGCCTCCACCTCCCGGAACCGGTTCAGGAAGCGCCCGGCGAGCTGGCGGTAGCCGTGGAGGACGAACCAGAGGTCGCCGACGGCACCGGCTCGCGGGTCCCGGCCGCCATCCCCTGGAACATTCGCGGCGGGACCCAGCGTGTAGTAACGGGCCGTCCTGGAAACCTGGATGTGGTGCTCCTTCACGCGTCAGGCTCCGTGGTTGGAGGGGTCGGCCCCGACGCGGGGCCACCGCCCGGCAGCCCGCTTCCGCCGAGATCCCGGACCCGCTCGCTGGAACGGGCCCTCGCCCTATCCCCCACCCTGGCCCCCAGGTTCCGGGACCGGTGCGCACGCCCTATCATGGGACCATGCCTCCGTCTCTCCTGTTCGCGGCCGCCGCGCTGTTCGCCGCCACCCCGGCCCAGACCGACTCACTCCGGAACCCCTTTCAGGGCTTCGAGACCCACGTTCTCGACAACGGGGTCCGGGTGTGGTTCAAGAGCCTCGACGGGGTCTCCAACGTGTCCGTGAGCGTTACGCTGCCCTTCGGCGCCGACCAGGATCCCCCGGGCAAGGAGGAGTCGGCCCACTTCCTGGAGCACATGCTCTTCAGCGACCACGGGGGCCGGACCGAGGAGGAGATCAAGGAGGAGATCGAAGGCCGGGGCGGCCAGCGCAACGGGCTCACGTACCCCGACCGGACGTTCTACTACGTGACCATCGGGCGCGAGCACGGCCTCTTCGCGCTGCGTTGGCTGGGGCGGCTCATGGAGCCTCACGAGATGGCTCCGGAGGTGGTGGACCGGAATCGCCGCCCCGTGGCGGTGGAGATCCAGGCCGAGCCCTGGAACCTCCTCGACCGGGCCGGCGTGCTCCTGAACCCATCGTGGCTGCGGCCTTCGGGCTACTGGGAACGGGAGTTCGGCGTGGCCACCCGCGCCGACCGGGTGTACGACCGCCACGCCACTCTGTACGCGCTGGACCGGGACGACCTGCGGAGCTTCTACGACCGGTACTACGCTCCGGGCGCCATGACGGTCACGGTCGTGGGCGACCTCCCGCAGGATTCTGTGTTGGCCGTGGCCCGGGAGGCCTTCGGCGGCCTCCGCCAGCGCCCCGTTCCCGAAGCCTACGAGGACCCCGTGGACCCCGGCCGCTTCCGGCGGGCCGTGACCTTCCAGTTCTCGCCCAACCCCCGCTACCGCACCCGCTTCAAGGTCTTCGAGCCCACGTCCGACGAGCGGCTCGATCTCCTTTTCATTCGCGACTTTCTGTCCCGGCGGCTGGACCGCCGCCTTCGATACGGGGAGGACAAGGCGGTCTACGGGATGGCCGTGTCCGTGGTGTATCGGGGGCCGGTGGCCTACTTCGCCGTGGAGGGCACGGTGGCGGAAGACGCGTACGCCCGCGCGCGCGACGTCATCGAGGATGAGCTGGAGGCCCTCCGGAACGGCGGCCATGCGCCGGAGGAGTTCGAGGAGGACCGCACAGCCGTGGTGGAACGCCTGAGGTCATCGAGCCAGACGGCGGAGAGCCTCGCCCTATGGGTACGGAACCACCTCTACCACCAGGATGTCTGGCAGGACTTCCCGGACGTCCTGGCCGCGTACGAGAGCGTGACCCAGGAGCGGCTGGCCAGCCTCTCGCGGTCGCGCTTCGTCCGTGAGGACCGACTGGACTACCTGGACCGAAAGCAGCCCATCCCGGTGGAGGTGGGGCTGTTGCTTCTCCTGGTGGGGGTCTGGGCGACGCTCCGCGCCACCCGGTGGATCCTGACTTCGCCGGTGGACATGCGGAACATCCGATATGTGGCACGGATCAAGCTGTCCCTCCCCGTGATGCTCGTCTCGGGCCTCCTGTTCGCCGCCGGAGGCCTGGCGATGATCCGCCTGTGGGCTTTCGCGGCCGAGCGCGCGGCCTACCACTGGATCGAACCGGTGGACAGCTATGCCGTCCAGGTCGCCGCGTACGGGGCGATGGGGGCCCTGACCCTCATCCTCGCGGTCGCGTGGCTCTCCCTCTTTCCCCGGAAGATCCTCGTATTTCCCGATCACATCCGGGTGAAGTACCTGTCGTACCGGTCCCGGGCGGTGCACCCGGCGGACGTGGAGGGGCTCACGTTGAGCCGTTTCGCGGACGTGTGGCTCTCCCCCACCGTCCTTGGCGTCACCCCCCTGGCCACGGGGCTCTTCGCCCCGGGCGTCCTCCTCCGCCTGCGCGGGCGACGGGGGCTCTTCTTCCGGGTCCGGAACGCCGAGGAGCTTCTGGACGTCATGGGTGAGGCCTTGAGGACGGA
Source organism: Longimicrobiales bacterium (assembly GCA_036396575.1). Classification (GTDB taxonomy): domain Bacteria; phylum Gemmatimonadota; class Gemmatimonadetes; order Longimicrobiales; family Gaopeijiaceae; genus DASWKP01. The sequence goes on from DASWKP010000359.1 coordinate 10,921, forward strand.
CGAGCCCGAGGAGGGGCTGAACTGAGCTAGCCCCCGCCCGACCCCTCGATATCCAGCTTCCGCAGCTCCCGGGAGAAGCGGACCCGGACCCGCAACAGCAGGAGAACGGCCACCGCGGCCAGGCCGGCCACCAGCCCCCACCACAGGCCCACCGGACCGGCGCCGAGCCCGAAGGCCAACCACAGGCTGATGGGAAGGCCCACCATCCAGAAACCCGCCACGTGCAGGATCATGGGGATGCGGGTGTCACCCACCCCCCGCAGCACCGCCGTGGCCACGACCTGAAGCCCGTCGAAGACCTGGAAGACGCCGGCAACGGGGATCAACGCCGCCGCCACGGCCAGGACTGGCGCGTCACGGCTGTACACGCGGGCCAGGGGCTCCGGAGCCAGGAGAAAGAGGAGCGCCGTCCCGGTCATGAAGGCCGCGCCGGTCAGGAGGCCCGCGCCCGCCGCGCGTCGGGCCCCACCCGGGTCCTCCCGGCCCACGGCACGGCCCACCAGGATCGTGGTGGCCTGAGCCACCCCCAGAGGC
>DASWKP010000360.1:0-6101 GCA_036396575.1 Longimicrobiales bacterium
CGTCGCTCGGGCCCGAGCGACGTCAGCGTCCGGCCGGTGCGGACGACGGCGAGCCAGTTGGCGGCCCGGAGAAAGAGCCTGAGCTGCCGGCGCATCGCTGGAGGCCGACCGGCGAGGGCCTCCTCGATGATGGCCTCGGCCCGCAGCCACGCCTCTTCGTTCAGCGACTCCATGTCAGGAACCACCGTGGAGGCGATGGCTCGAAACGGAGCCCGGACGGGCTCGAGGACCGAGGAGGTGGAGCCGGGCAGGTTCGTCATGGGTGGTGCCAGTCATTGTGCGGGCCGGTGCCGGCGTTCGCAAACGCGGTTGACGTTAGGGCCGGTCAAGGAATAACTGTTGCATTCGGGCGCCGGCACTCGCGCGACCCGGCACCAGGATCCACCAGGATGACTTTCAACAAGCGATTCGGCACGCGGATGGCGGGCGGCCTGGTCCCCAGGGTGGCCAGCGGCCTCCTCCTGGGCGCCGCCGTGGCCTTGACGGCATCGTGCGGGGAGGGCGAGCCGCCCGCCGTCCGCGTGGGCGCCATCACGTTCAGCGAGCGTGAGGTCCTGGGCCTGTCCGCCGACCAGCGAACCCGCCTCGCCGGGATCACCGCCTTCGGGCTCGTCGTGGCCCGGGGCCACACGGCGGCCGCGGGGGAGCCCTTCGTGGAGGGCGGCCGCGCCCGGGCCATGCGAGCGCTGCTCGACGCCGCGCGGGCCCTGGATTCCATGCGCGTCAGCGACGGTATGCTGGCCACCCACTACCGGAGCAACCCCGAGTACGAGCTCACGGTCCGCCATCTCATCGTCCTGTCGGACCGCTACGAGACCGACCGGACCCGGGCCGCCGCCAGGGCCAAGGCTGAGGCGGCCCTCGAGCGGATCCGGGCGGGGGAGGACTTCGCGGAGGTTGCCGCCCAGGTCTCCGAGGAGCCGGGGGCGGAGGGGCGCCAGGGGCTCCTCGAGCCCGGCCGCGAGGGCGCCTGGGTGGACGAGTTCTGGAGGGCCGCCATGGGGCTCGATCCCGGCGACGTCAGCGACGTGGTGGAGACCCGATACGGCTTCCACGTCCTGCGCCTGGAGGGCCGGGACACCGTGCCGTTCGAGGAGGCGCGCCCGAGGGTCGTACTCGAGGCGGCGGCTGGTATGGGACTCCCGGCGAGCGGTGCGGCGACGGCGTCCGGTGGCGGGCTCCAGGCCCTTCAGGACTCGCTCGCCGCACGCGGCCTTCACCTGCCCGGGTCCACCACGGCCGAGCTCGAGCGCGACTGGACGAGCCGCGTGGAGCGCTGGGCGGGCGCCATGGGCTTCCGGGAGGGCATGAGCGACGACCAGGTCCGCGAGGCGGCCGCCGCGGCCTTCGGCGCCACGGGCCAGGCAGCTGGCCTGGCACGAAGCGAGGTGCTGGAGTTCCTGGATCTGCTGCGCGACTTCGTGGAGATCGAGGTACGGGGGTGAGGAAACACGCCCACGGCGGGCGGCGTAGGACCCAGTGGAATCAGCCACGGAGGCGGGGATGAAACGGGCGACCAAGAAGAAGCTGGCCTTCCTGGGAGGCTTCGCGGCCTACTTCGGGGCTCTGTGGCTCCTCTGGGGCACACCCGTCGTGTATCCCCTGAAGATCTTCGTGGTCCTCCTCCATGAGACGAGCCACGCCCTGGCGCTGTGGGCGACCGGAGGCACGGTGGAGCGCATCACCCTGAACGCCGCCCAGGGAGGCGCCACGTACGGGTACGGGGGCTCGGCCTTCATCACCCTGTCCGCCGGATACCTGGGCAGCCTCCTGTGGGGCGTGGTCCTCGCCCTGTCCGCCAACACCCGGCGCGTGCGCGCCAACCTGGTGGTGGGGCTCCTGGGCGGGCTGGTGGCGGGGCTCACCCTCCTGTACGTGCGGAGCGTCTTCGGCGTGGGCTTCGGCGTTCTGTTCGCCGTCGCCCTGGTGGGCGTGGCCGCCCGTCTGCCCCTCGTCTGGAACCGGGGCGTCCTGACCGTGCTGGGCATGACGAGCTGCCTGTACGCCATCCTGGACATCAAAAGCGACGTCCTGGACCGCCCCGAACTCCGCTCCGACGCCGCCATGCTCGCCGAGCTGACGGGGGTGCCTACCCTGGCATGGGGCACCCTGTGGATCGCCGTCGCGCTGGTGGTGTGCTTCTTCCTCGCGCGGGCGCTGTGGAAGAAGGCGTAGTCGCGAACGTTCTGGCGTCACGACGGACGGCGCCCGGTCGTTCATCCGGGTGAAGACGCGACACGAGACCCACACCCGCTGCGAGCCATGGCTGCGCCCCCGAGATTCCGCCCGCCGACCGAGGCGATCACCCTTCTGAGCCTCCTCGTCATCGGCTGCGGCGAGGGTTCGCCCACGGCCCCGCACGACCCGATCGACTCCCTGCCCCGGTCCCTCACCCAGCAGGAGCTCGTCGCCATCGAGGCGTCCAACGACTTCGCGTTTCGCCTTCTCGGCGAGGTGCGGGCCGACCTGGAGCCCGAAGAGAACGTGTTCATCTCGCCGCTCAGCGTGTCGATGGCCCTCGGGATGGCGGCCAACGGGGCAGCCGGAGGAACCCTGGACGCCATGAAGGTGGCGCTGGGCGTGCAGGGTCTCACCAGGGACGAGATGAACGAGGCGTACCGTGGCCTCCTGGACGTGCTGCCGCCTCTCGATCCCGCCGTGGAGGTGGGCATCGCCAACTCCATGTGGGCCCGCCAGGGCTTCCCCTTGGAGGAGGCCTTCGTGGAGCGGGCGCGGTCGTTCTTCGACGCGCGGGCGGAGGAGCTCGACTTCGCCGATCCCGGAGCCAGGGACGTCATCAACGGGTGGGTGGATGACATGACCCACGGTCGCATCGCGGAGATCGTCGCGGAGATCCAGTCCAGCGACGTCCTGTTCCTCATCAACGCCGTCTACTTCAAGGGGGACTGGACGACGCGGTTCGATCCCGCGAAGACCCGCACGGAGCCGTTCAGCCTCGGAGACGGCGACTTCGTGGACGTCCCCATGATGTCGGCCGGGGAGATGCCGCTGGGCCACTACTTCGGCGACGGCGTGGCGGTGGCCGACCTGCCTTACGGCGGAGGCGCCTATTCCATGACGCTGGTCGTTCCCTGGGAGGAGGACCTGTCCAGCGTCCTGGCGGACCTGACCAGGGCCCGGTGGGACGGCTGGATCGGGGAGCTGCGGAAGGACACGCTGCCTGTGTTCGTGCCCCGATTCGAGATGGAGTTCGAAGCCAAGCTGAAGGACCCCCTTTCCCGTATGGGGATGGGGATCGCCTTCACAGGGGCGGCGGACTTCTCCGACCTGACGCCTGTGGGCGTCCACATCGACCGCGTCGTCCACAAGACCTTCCTGAAGGTGGACGAGAAGGGCAGCGAGGCCGCCGCCGCCACCTCGGTGGTGTTCCAGGATTCGCTCGCGTCGATCTTCCGTGCCGACCGACCCTTCCTCGTCGCCATGCGGGAGCGGCTGTCCGGGACGATTCTCTTCCTGGGGGCGGTGTACGATCCGACATGAAGCACCGGCCGGTCACCCGCCTGAAAACGGAATCCTTGCACCCCGACCCGGCATACAGGTAACATCGTTGCGGCTGGAAGACAGCCTGGGCCGCGGGCAGCGTCCAACGGGACGCCGCCCGAGCGGACCGCGGGCCCGGAGCCCGCTGGCGTTCTGCCCGATGTCGTCTCGAAAAAGGAGGTGATCCCTTGTCCAGTCCAAGTACACGCCATCCGGCCCGGTACGGGCAAGCGATCGCCGCTTCGGCGTAGCGCCGAGTCGCAACGATCCGAACTGCTCCGTCCGGGAGCGGCCATCGCGCCGGGTCCGGAAGGTGAAAAAGCCGCCATCGGGAGACCTTGCCCGGTGGCGGCTTGTTTTTTGTGGCCCATGGCGAGGTGCGCGCGGCCGGGCGTATCGGTAATCTACGGCGAGGCACGTCCACCAACCGAGGCACGCGAGCCATGAGCGACGAACTCCCTCGCACCTACGTGCAGTTCAAGCAGCGCTACGCCGCCATCGTCCGGGCGCATTCCGCAATGGGAAAGGCGCTGGACGCCGCCGGGCCGCTGGACCGCCGCACGACCGAGCTGGTGAAGCTGGGCGTGTGCGTGGGGGCGGGCATGGAGTCCGCCACCCGCAGCCACGTGCGGCGGGCCGCCGAGGCGGGCGCCACCCCGGAGGAAATCGAGCACGCGGTCCTCCAGGGGATGAACACCGTGGGCTTCTCCCGCACGGTCATGGCCTGGGTCTGGACGACCGAGGAGCTGGACGACTCGTAGCGGTGTGGGCCGCGGGCGTGCCTATGCAAGTCCCGGCCAACCTGATACCGTCATGGACGGGGGCGGCGACCGCCGCCGCCCCGTCCCCACACCAGCGGCGAGGGCACCGAGCATGAGACGCATCATCGGTTGCGCTGCCCTGCTGGCTCTCTCCACCCTGCTCCTGCCGGCGCCCTCCCACGCCCAGGATCAGGACGGAATCTTCCCCTTCCCCTGGGAGCGCATGGACCTGGACAACGGGCTCCGTGCCTACCTGATCCGGGCGGGCGCCCCGGACCAGATCGCCTACGTGAGCATGGTGCGCACGGGGGCGCGGGACGAGGTGGAGGAGGGCCGCACCGGCTACGCGCACTTCTTCGAGCACATGATGTTCCGGGGCACGGACAAGTACCCCAACTACGACGGCGTCACCGAAAGCATCGGTGCCGCCCGCAACGCGTTCACCTCCAACGACATGACGGTCTACTACATGGTGGCGGCCTCCGACTACCTGGAGCAGATCGTGGACCTCGAATCGGACCGCTTCCAGCGTCTCAACTACTCGGAGCAGGGCTTCCGGGTGGAGGCCGGCGCCATTCTGGGCGAGTACCAGAACAACGCCTACAGCTCCTTCTCGGTCCTGGATCGGGCCATCCGCGAGACGGCATGGCGACGCCACACATACCGCCACCAGACCATCGGCTTCGAGGCCGACGTGCGGGCCATGCCCCAGGGCTATCAGTACAGCCTGGGCTTCTACCAGCGCTACTACCGGCCAGACAACGTCATCCTGGTCATCGCGGGCGACTTCGACTTCGAGGAGGCCAAGGGCCTCATCCGTGAGTACTACAGCGACTGGGAGCCCGGCTACCAGGCCCCGGCCATCCCCATCGAGCCCGAGCAGACCGCGCCCCGCGTCGAAGCGGTGAGCTACCAGGGCCGCACCCTGCCCATGCTGTCCCTGAACTGGAAGGGCCCGGCGTGGTCGGCCACGGATCGCATGGCCGTAGCCACCGAGGTCCTGGGCATGGTCGCCTTCGGCTCCAACTCGGATCTCTACCGGCGCCTCGTCATCGAGGAGCAGCGCGTCCAGTCTCTCCAGGGGGGCTTCTTCCTGTCCAGGGACCCGGACCTGGTGGGCGTGACCGCCATGGTCACCGACCCCGCCGACGTGGACGGCATTCGTGGGGAGATCATGGCAACGGTCGAGCGCTTCCAGAACGAGCTAGTCGACGCGAAGCTGCTTCAGGACACCAAGAGTTCCATGAAGTACGGGTTCCTCATGGGCCTGGAGACGGCTCAGAACGTGGCCTTCTCCCTCATCGGCACCGTGATCAACACCGGCGGCATCGAGCCCATCGACGACTACTATGCCGCCCTCGACGCCGTGACGGCCGAGGACGTGCGGGAGGCCGCGAGAGCCTTCCTGGTGGACGCCGGGCTCACCCAGGTGACGCTGACACAGGCGGGGGGAACGCAATGAAGACCTCCAGAACGCTGGGCCTGATCGCCCTGGCCACGGCCGCCATCATGGCGTGCGAGACCCCCGAAGGGGGAGGACCGGCTGGCGCCACCGAAGGCGTGCTGACGATGCCCGAGTCGGGCTCGCCCTTCATCGCCTTCAACATCTGGGTGAAGGCCGGGTCCCAGAACGACCCTGCGGGCAAGGAGGGCCTGGCGGCACTCACCGCCAACCTCCTGGCCGACGCCTCCTCCCTGAACCACAGCTACCAGGAGATCATCGAGCTCCTCTACCCGATGGCCGCCGGTTATGGCAGCTCGACGGACAAGGAGATGACGGTCTTCCGGGGCGTGGTGCACCGGGACAACCTGGACGCCTACTACGCGCTCTTCAGAGAC
>DASWKP010000361.1:0-6192 GCA_036396575.1 Longimicrobiales bacterium
CGGGGACATCCTGTCGCCGTCCACGACGATGGCGGTGGCAGCGAGGATCGTGGGGTTCGTGCGGGGGGGCGGACGTTAGGGTTGGCTGGTTGTCACGCGATCGCGACAACGGCACACGCGTCCAGACGCGGGTTCCTCAGAATGACCGCAGCCCGGTGAAGCCACCTCACTACGGTGGCCGCGACAACTCGACCCCGCGCCCGGAACACGGCTTCCACGACCTCCTCGGAGCCCTCATGGATCCGCTCCAGGTGCAGGGTGAGGGCGTCGAACAAGGGTTCCTCCGAGGGGTAGCGGACCAACGTGGGCCGAAGGCCCTCCAGATAGGGGTCCAGTTCGTCCCGGTCCCCCGCTAGCACCCACCGTGGATCGCCGCACTGGGTCCACAGGACGAGGTGGTACAGGTAGGTCCAGCGCAGACCCCGGGCGAGGGTGACGTCGGCGGCGCGGGCATAGTAATCGGCCAGGGTCTGTTCGCGGGCCCGCGCGGGCTCCCTCGCGCCCGGGGCTTCCGCCTCCCCTTCCAGCGGACCTACCCCGAGCGCCGCGTCCTCCCACGGATCGGCGACCCTGCGGGATGCCCGGATCCTCACCGCTTCGTCCCGCCGGCCCATGGCGTCGTAGAGGTCGGCGAGGCCATCCAGGGCCGCCGTGGCCGGCGCCAGACCAAGCCTGAGGCTGAGCAGATCTGTGCCATCAGCCAGGAGGAGGCCCACCGAGAGCACCTCCCGGAGGGCGGTTTCGGCGGCGTCCAGCTCACCGACCGCGGTGAGATAGGCGGCCTGGGCGATCTTGTGGTCGGCCGTTCTCCGGAGTCCTAGCCAGGATGAGACCGGCCTGTAGAATTCGACCGCGCCGGGCTCCACGGGGTCGTGCCGTAGACGGTCCACCTGGTGCGCCCGCGCCAGCCTGGCGAAATCGTCGAAGCGCGGGTCGCCGGTGAACCCGCGGAGGTAGGCCACTTCAGCCTCGGTGAGCCCACGCGCCGCGACGCGGATGAGGCTGTCGAACTGGAGGAGGTATGGCTGGGTGAGGCTTCCCGTGTTCGCCCGGACCGCGGTATCCCGTGGGTCCGAACGAAGGCGGGACCCCACCACCGTGGCCTGGAGGGGGCGCTCTACCCGCCATTCCGCGGCCACGTCCTCCCTGGACCGGAGGTTCTGCAAGAGACGTCCTGCCTCACCGGGCGTGATCGAGGGGTCCGGCTCAAGCCGTAGGTCGGCGAGGGGGATGACACGGCCCCACGCTTCGACGGCGGTGGCCATGCTGCCCTGCCATTCCTGGTCGAGCTGGGCAGTGCCGGCGAACATGAAGGAGCCCATGACGAGGGTTACGAGGGCCACCGCCAGGCCGGTGGCCAGGGCGGCCCCGGGCACGAGAAGGCTCGGGCGGGCGGGCGGCAACCCCGGGATCGAACTGGCCTCAACTGCCTCGTGCCAGGAGTCGACCAGCGGAGCCGCGTCCTCGTGGAAGCGCCTGGATCGGGCCAGGGCCGCCCTCGCCCTGCGCAGCTTCTTCGGCTCCTCCAGGAGCCAGTTCACGACCAACCCCACAAGCCCGAGAACCAGGCCTATCACCCACCACTCCGGAATCGTGGCGACCGCGAGCAGCAGCGCCGCCGGCAGCGCCAGCGGCGGGGCCAGGACGATGGCAACGGCAGCTCCCACCCGGCGCCAGCGGAGGCGACCTCGCTCCCGAGGGGTCAGGATGGCGTACTCGCGGGCGCCTACGAGAAGGAAACCCGTGTCTCCGCGCCGGTCCGCCATCACCTCCAGGATGGTCCGCCACCGGTACCCCAGATGACTGGCCCTCCAGACGTGGACGGCCTGCTCGCTCATGTGGGCCACCAGGGCCAGGAGGGTCACGGCCGTGACGACCAGGCCCATGAGGAAGAGCATGGTGGCGAAGTCCCGGTCCACCAGACCCGGAACCAGAGGGTTCTCGCGGGTGATGGCTACCCAGACCAGCATCGGCCCGGCAGAGAACAGCACGGGCATGGCCGTATAAAGCGCTGTATAGGATGCCCGCCCCCGGAGCCCCTCCAGCCCCGGTGGCGGCCACTCTACCCGGGCTCCGGCCCCTGGGGCCAAACGGGCAAGCTCGGCGGCTCGGGGCCGGTCACCGGGGTCCTTGGCGAGGCAGCGCGCCACGAGTACGTCCAACTCCGGGTCCACCCCCGGGCGGACATCGGCCAGGCGGCGGGGATCCTCCCTCAGGTGCGCCACCACGACCTCGCGCGGCGTCTTGGCGGCGTAGGGGCTCCCTCCCGTGAGCAACTCGAAAGCCAGGAGCCCCAGGGAATAGAGATCCGTCTCGGGCCCTACGTCGTCGCCGGTGAGCTGCTCGGGGCTCATGTACAGGGGGGAGCCGACAACGGCGCCGGTCTTCGTGAGACGCGTGTCGGAAGACATGTCGGCGCCCGCGTCCATGGCCGCGATGCCCCAGTCGGTCACCCGCGCCCTCCCCGACTCCCGGTCGAAGAGGATGTTGGACGCCTTGATGTCACGGTGCACCACGCCCCGGGCGTGGGCGGCCTCCAGGGCCGAGGCCACCTCTCCTATGACGCGGCGGGCCTCGGGGATGGACAGGGGCCCATCGGCTTCGAGCCGGTCGGCAAAGCTGCCCCCGTCCACGTAGTCCATGACGAAGTAGGGCACGCCATCCGCAAGCTGCCCCACGGCGTGGATGTCCACCACATTGGGGTGGGACAGCCCCGCCACCACCCGGGCCTCCCTCAGGAAGCGCGCTTTCGCCTCCCGGCTATCCGCCAACTCGGAGCGGAGCACCTTTACCGCGAGGGTCCGGCGAAGCATGGGGTCGCGGGCCAGGTGGATCTCGCCCATGCCTCCCATGCCTTCCAGATTCAGGAGTTGCAGGGGATGAAGAGCCTGGCGCAGCAGCTCCCTCAAGGGCACGCTCGCCGCCGGGGCCGAGAGGGGCAGTGCGTACAGGCGGATGGCCCCGAGGGGATCGGGGAGTTGCCGCTCGCCCAGGTCCTCGAAGCTGTGGGAGGAGCGATCCCCCAGGAGCTGGTACGCCACCGCGCTCAGGGCCACGTGGCCCGGTGGAGCCTCGGCGGCGATGCACTTCGCCCCGGTCACGGCTGCGCCGCTGGCGCCGTCCGGAGACTCGGTGACGTCTCCCACATGGAGTCCGACGCGGACGCGGGGGCTCCCCTCCGTCGCGGGATCAGGAGCTTGGGAATCGGTGCCGGCGACAGCGCTTTCCTCGCCGACCGTCGACTCCGCTCCGGCATTGGATCCCGAGGCCGCAGCCGACCCCAGCACCGCTTCCAGGGCCCGGTCCACGCTGGCGAAGACCGCCAGCACGCTTGCGGGCCCCTCGGCGGGCTGGGGAAGGACGCGGCCTTCCCCGGCCACCAACCGGGCCTCCACCGCCTCCCTCAGGCGGTCGAGATCCCAGGTCGCGGGCGCCCCGGCTTCCCGGGCTTTGCCTGGCGACTCGTCGAGGCCCACGACTTCGGCGAAGAGGACCGCGGCCAGCCGGCCGGCGCGTTCACTGGACATGGCCGAACTTGCGGCTCTCCGGCGCCGCGGACCAGGCCGCGATGACTTAACGCTGCTAGCGCCCTGTCATCCAGGCCAGAAACGCTCCTTCCAACCGCCCCAGGATCGCTCCGCCCAGCTCCGCCCGGCAGGAGTCCACGCTCCTCCACGTCTCGGGCACCCGCCAGTCCAGGGCGATCTGGTCCGCCTCCTGGGCCAGGTGGCCGCGCCGCACCAGATCGTGGACCTCCCGTCGCAGCCACTGATGGAGCTGGTTCTCGGCGCTCGGGTTCACGCGGTTCGTCAGAAGCACCACGAAGTAGTCCGCCTCGGGATCGATCCACACGCTGGTACCGGTGAAGCCGGTGTGACCGAAGGCCCGCGAACCCATCACCTCGCTCCAGAAGGTGCGCTCGCCCGGCGTCTCCCAGCCGAGGGCGTAACGCCCACTCGGGTCTTGCCGCGCGGTGAAGTCCCGGAGGACATCACGGCACACCAGGCGCGTGGGCTTCTCCCACAGGACGGCCGAGGCCAGAACGGCCAGGTCCCGGGCGGAGCTGAAGAGGCCCGCGTTGCCGGCGACGCCTCCCAGGGCCCGGGCGCTCGGGTCGTGGACCACGCCCCGAAGCTGTCTGCGGCCCAGCCACTCGGTGGGGGCCAGGCTCTCGGGTGCAAAGCCGTCCTCCAGGGGATGAAATGTCGTCTCCCGGAGGCCCAGGGGGCGGTAGACGCGGCGCTCCAGGAAAGCGTCCAGGGGCTCGCCGGCCACCTCCTCGACGACGAACCCGAGCAGGATCGGGCCAAGGTCCGTGTAGACCTCCCCCTCACCCGGCGGGGCGTGGCGCGCCAGGCGGGATAGCGCGTAGACCTGGACGTTGCGGTCGTCTCCCTCCTGCCAGAACGGCGCGCCCGCCGGCAGGCCCGACCGGTGGCTCAGGAGGTGGCGGACCGTGACGCGGGAGGCCTCTCCTTCATTGGGCCAGGCGCGCAGATAGCGGTGCACCGGCGCGTCCACGTCGATGCGCCCGTCCTCGGTCAGGATCATGACCGCCAGCGTGGTGGCCGCCACTTTGGTCACCGACGCCAGATCGTAGACGCTCGTCTCGGTGACGGGTGCGGAATCCGGATCCCAGTCCACCCGACCGTACATGCCGGAGAAGACCACCTCGCCTCCATGCCCGATCACCACGGCGGCTCCCGGGGTCACCCGGCGAGCGATGGCCTCTTCCATGACCCGGTCCATGGCCCTGTCGAAGAAGGGCGCGAACCCGGGAATGGGCCCCACCTCGATCTCCCAGAGGCCGAGCTCGCGTCCGGCCCGGCCATCGATCGTGCCGGTGGCGTTCTGCGACAGGGCTGAGGCTGGAAGTACCGAGAGAGAGACGATGGCCGCGAGGGCCAGGGCCGCGAAGGGCAGGACGGGGGCGCGGAGCATGAGGGATGTTAGAGGCACCCCCCATGGGTCCTCAAGGGTGACGCGCCGCCGGCGTCAGGACATCCCCGGCAGCCTGTGCGGGGTCTGGGGGGGACGCTTGCGCTTGCGGGTGGTCCGGTTTTCGGGCGGGACGACCCGGTCGTGCGCCTCGGCCATGCGGTCCAGGAAGGCGCGCTCGCTCGTCGTGAGGGTCCTCGTGCTGGTGGCCCGGACCTTCTCCAGGAGCTTGACCACCTCCTCACGGTTCACCTCGTGGAGCCGATCGAGGTCCATGTTCTCCCACCGCTCCTGGGCCTCGAGGTCCTCTACGTACCGGGACTTGTAGGCCGAGTTGGGGGCCTCGACGGTTCGTGTCTTGGCCGCCTTCCTGGCTTTCCGGTACAGGATGATGACCGCGACGAGAGCCGCGGTCTCCACTCCGAGCAGCACCAACAGGAGGGTCGTCATCATCTCCATCCCACGCCTCCTCCGACATCACGGACTTCCATCCCCATACCTATCTTCGTCCGAACGGCCTCGAATGTTTCGCGGGCACCCACGTTAGATGGGACGCGCCGAGGCGGGAAAAGGTTCTCTCGGAGCCTCACGGGTGCCGCGACATGCGCTCGCGGTCAGCAGGGTAATACTGTGCCGGACCCCACGGCGGCGCCAGAACCGCGAGGGGGCAGGGCGCCGGCCCATCGCTCCTCGATCACGGTCACGCGCCCGTGACCTCCCGCAGGAAGCCCAGCATCGCCCGGAGAAAGCGGGGCCGGCACGTCTCCAGGAAGGCGGCGTGATCGCAGCCCCCCAGCACGACCCACTCTTTGTTCGCGCTGCCCAGCGCCCGGAATAGCCTCGCCTGAGCGTCCGTGGGAGCGATGGGATCCAGTTCGCCCTGGAGGATCTGAACGGGAACCGTGAGGGCCGCCGGGTCCAGGTCGTTGAACTGCTCCACGAAGGCCACGTCCACCCGCACGGGGTCGGCGGCGAGGGCGGCCTCCACGTAGGCGGCCACCGCGTTCGCGCTGATGGTGCCCGGGGTTATGAAGTCGCTGGCCGCCGCCTCCGCCGTGGTGGGCTCGCGAGACGGGGCATCGGGTAGCTCGGTGGCCGGAAGGTCCGTCGCCGGGTCCTTCCAGTAGCCGAACAGGATGACGCCAGAGACCAGGTCGGGACGGCGCTGCGCGGTGAGGTGGGCCACCGTCGACCCGAAGCAGCCCGTGGTAGTATTCTGGTGGCCCTCGTTACGAGCGCCACGGCCCCAGATCC
>DASWKP010000362.1:0-14833 GCA_036396575.1 Longimicrobiales bacterium
CTGGACGGCCCCGAGACCATGGAAGCGCGCCGGCGCATCGTCACCGACAACCTGAACTCCGTGCCCCTGGCGGCCATCGATGGGTACGGCGAGGTGAACGGCCTGGGCAACGGTCTGTGGGCCTGGTACGGCCTGGACTTCGACGAAGTGAACGTCCTGCTCCACCGCCACGGCCCCTCCTCTGAGGGAGAGGTCCTCGTCCGGGAGGGAGCAGCCTTGCGGGCGGTGCTGAGCCTCCTCATCGCCCAGCGGCGGCCCTCCTACTACCTGACCCGGGGTGAGGGCCGGAGCGCGCTGGAGGAGTTGGTGGACGCCCACCTCCGCCTCCTGGCGGCGGGAGGGGTCATCCCCGGATCCCTGCGAGACACCGCGTTGGAGGCCCGGGAGAGTTCCCGCCTGCGGGCCCGTGCCCCGGAGCCGCCCCCCGTGTCGTTCCTCTACCGCAAGGCCGCCAACGCCGTGCGGGCGGAACTCCTGCAGGATCTGGGCCTGTCGCGCATGTACGACCTCGACCGCCTGGACCTCACCGTGGAATCCACCTTCGACGTGGAGACGCAACTCGCCGTGGCGGAGCAACTCGACCGCCTTCGGGACCCGGCTTACGTGGCCTCCATAGGCCTGGGGGAGTCGCGCCTGCTCCAGAGCGGGGACCCGTCGGCGGTGGTGTACAGCTTCATGCTCGTGGAGCGCACGCCGGGTGGGAATCTCGTCCGCGTGCAGACGGACAACTTCCCCGGGCCCTTCGACCTGAACCGCGCCGCCAAGCTGGAACTGGGCTCCACCGCAAAGCTGCGCACGTTGGTGACCTACCTGGAGACGGTGGAGGCGGTGCACCGGGAGCTGTCGGCGGTGGACGAGGCGGCCCGGGACTCCCTGGTGCGGGTCCACGACGACCCCCTCACGGTCTGGACGTCGTCGTACCTCAGGGCACGGCCCGGCGCGGGGGTCGCCGAGGTGCTGGAAGCCGCACAGGGGCGCGCCTACTCCGCCAGCCCCGAAGAGACGTTCTTCACGGGGGGAGGGGTCCATACGTTCTCCAACTTCGACGCCACCCACGACCAGTCGGTGCTCAGCGTCCGGGAGGGCTTCCGCCACTCGGTGAACCTGGTCTTCATCCGCATGATGCGGGATATCGTGCGCCACCACACAGTGAGGGCGCCCAGCGCCAGGGTCCTGCGGGACACGGCGGACCCCCTGCGGGCCGATTACCTGTCGCGCTTCGCCGACCGGGAGGGGCAGACCTTTACCGGCCAGTTCTACCGGACATACCGCGACGTCCCGGCGGACAGCCTCCTCGTGCATTTCTTCCGGGGGAGGTCCCTGGCCCCCCAGCGCCTGGCGTGGGCGTACCGGGCCGTGGCCCCCGACGGCACGGCCGAGGGCCTGAGGGCACTCGTCCAGGCGGCCTTCCCCGGCACGGGGATCACGGCGGCGGTGGTGGAGGACGTCTTCCGCCGGGCCGACGCCTCCCGCCACGACCTCCCGGACCAGGGGTACCTGGCGGGGGTGCACCCCCTGGAGATCTTCGTCGTCCGCCACCTCCTGGCGAACCCGGGGGCCCGCCTCTCCGACGTGGTGGCGGCGGGGGCCCAGGCCCGCCAGGAGGTCTACCGCTGGCTCTTCGCGCCGGGGCGGAGGTCCGCCCAGGACCAGCGCATCCGGGTGCTCCTGGAGGCGGAGGCCTTCGTGGAGATCGGGGCCACCTGGCGGCGCCTCGGCTACCCCTTCCAGAACCTGGTCCCCTCCCTGGCCACCGCCATCGGCAGCTCCGGGGACCGCCCCGAGGCCCTGGCGGAGCTCATCGGGATCCTGGTGGGCGACGGTGTGCGCCAGCCCCTCGTCCGGGTGGAGCGCCTCCGCCTCGCCGAGGACACGCCCTACGAGACGGTCCTGGCCCGGGACTCGGTGCCCGGGGAGCGGGTGATGTCGCAGGAGGTGGCGGCGGTCGCGACGGGAGCCCTCCTGGACGGCGTGGAGAACGGCACCGCACGGCGAGCCTTCCGCGCCATCCGGGGGCCCGACGGGGAGCCCGTCCCCATCGGAGGCAAGACGGGCACGGGGGACAACCGCTTCACGGTGTTCGGCGCCGGCGGCACGGTCATCGGCTCCCGGGTCGTGAACCGCACGGCCGCCTTCGCATTCCACATCGGGGACCGCTTCTTCGGTGTCATGACCGCCTTCGTGTCGGGCCCCGAGGCCGGGAGCTACCGCTTCACGTCGGCGCTGCCGGTGCAGGTCTTTACCCGCCTGGCGCCGACCATCACGCCGCTGGTGACGGAAGAGCCCCCGGACGACGGGCCCCTTCCCGACGCCCCCCCGCGATAGGTATCTTCCGGATCGGAACCTCTGCTTCCGATCTCTCCATGCTCGTCCGCACCCTTCTGGCCCTGACGCCGGCGGCCCTGGCCCGCCGCCTGGAGACCATCCTGGATACCCGGGACGTCTCTTTGGTGCACGCATCCAGCCCCGAGGAGGTGTGGCAGCTCCTGCAGCGCCAGGACATCGACCTGCTGGTGGCCAGCGAAGCCTGGACCTCCCCTTCCCCGGCCAACTGGGTCGCCTCGGTGCGGGCCCTCCCCGAGGCCCCCGACGTCGTGCTCCTCACCGGGCAGGAAGACCCGAGCCTGAGGGCGGCCCTCCTGGCGGCCGGCTGCTTGGCGGTCCTGAACGCCCGCCTCTCGGACCGGGAACTCCGAGGCTCCCTCCAGACCCTGGTGGCGCGCCTGTCCCGGGACGTCTCGGGACGCCTGGCCGCCGACGCCGCCCGGAAGAGCCGGGGGCTCTCGGACGTGGTGTCCCGGAGCCCGGTCATGGCGGAGGTCATCGGCGTGGCCCGGCGGGTTGCGGGGGCGGACAGCTCTCTGCTCGTCCTGGGGGAGACGGGCGTCGGCAAGGAGCGCCTGGCCCGCTCCGTCCACGACGAGAGCGCCCGCTCCTCCGGGCCCTTCGTGCCGGTGAACTGCGGGGCCATCCCCGAGGGGCTGATGGAGAGTGAGTTGTTCGGCCACGAGCAAGGGGCGTTCACCGGCGCTACGCGGGCCCGGCGGGGACACTTCGAGGTGGCCCATCGGGGCACCCTCTTCCTGGACGAGGTGGGCGACCTTCCCCTCCACGTCCAGGTCAAGCTCCTCCGGGTCCTGGAGGACCGCCACATCCAGCGCCTGGGGAGCGAGCACCCCGTGCGGGTGGACGTGCGCATCATCGCCGCCACCAACCGGAACCTGTCCGCCGAGGTGGACGAAGGGCGCTTCCGCGCCGACCTGTACTACCGGCTGGCCGTGGTGACCCTCTCCATCCCGCCCCTCCGGGACCGCCCCGAGGACATCCCGGACCTGGTGGAGCATTACCTCGCCGTCTTCAGGCGCTCCCTGGGCAAGCCCTGCGACGGCATCGCCGGCGACGCCCTGGCGGCCCTCATGGCCCACTCCTGGCCCGGCAACGTCCGGGAACTGATCAACGTGCTGGAGCGAGCCGTGCTCCTGGCGCCCTCGCCCCTCATCGGCGTGGCCGACCTGCCCCCGACCCTTGCCCGTCCGGCGGCTCCGGACCTCCGGCCCGGGGAGGCCGGCCCGGCCCCCGGGCAGGTCCCGGAAAACCTCACCGGCCTTCCCCTCCGGGAGGCCAGGGCCCGGGCCGTGGAGGGCTTCGAGCGCGAGTACGTGAGCGGGCTTCTCCGGCAGACGGGGGGGCGCGTAGGCCGCACGGCCGCCCTTGCCGGCGTGAGCCCCCGTTTTCTCCACGGTCTCATGAAGAAGTTGGCTATTCGGAAGGAGGATTTCCGATATCCTAGCTGATCGGAATTATTAATTCCTTTTTCGCCCCATCGAGACCCCGCTCCACCGGAAGGCGGCGCGTCGGGCTCTCGTTGCCCAACGTCTTGTCGGACAAGGACTTGAGACCGGAGGACCGAGCTTGGTCCGTCCGGCACGGTCGTTGCATACAGGACTCCCGGAGCAGGGTGTGAATCCGTCCGCAGTCCGCGGCTCCCGGATCGGTCGTAGCACCCGGGCTTTGCTCCACCTGGAGCCGGACACCGGAACGACAAGCTCACATGGAAACGACATCGAAGCGGGGCGTCATCGTCCTATCCCTTCTCCTCGCCGCAGGCGCCTGTGCCGATCCCCCGGCGGAGGCCATCGCCCTGGCCGCCGAGGCCAGGGAGGCCGCGCTGGCGGCCGGGGCGGAGGAGTATGCCCCCGAGGCGCTGAATCAGGTCGCCGAGGCTCGGGCGGCCATGGAGGCCGAGCTGGCCGTCCAGAGCGAGCGCTGGGCGGTGCGCCGGGCCTACGGCCGGGCCCAGGAGCTGGCAGACACCTACCGCGTGGCGGCGGAGCAGGCCGAAGCGGCGGCCGGAGCCGCCAGGGAACAGGTGCGCCAGGAGGCCACCGATCTCCTGGCCCTGGCCCGTCAGGCCCTCACGGAGGCGAGGGACGCCCTCGCCGTGGCGCCCGTGGGAAAGGGCAGCCGCGCGGACGTCGAGGCGCTCATCGCCGACCTGGACACGGCCGCTCAGGGCCTGGACGACGCGGACGCGGCGCTGGCAGCCGAGCGCTACCTGGAGGCCAGGTCCATGGTGAGCGCCGCCCGGGAGATCATCGACCGGGTCGGGGCTGCCGTGGCTCAGGCCCGGGACCTCCGGGCCGGGTGACGGGAGGCGCGGACGCGCGGGGAGGTTCGGGCGCCGGGGCGCACAAGGGTCTCGGCGCCCGCTTCGCGTGGATGACGGCGATGGGAGCATCAGGCATCGCGGTGCTGCTCGCCCTGGCCAGCTTCGCCCCCGGCGAGCACAGGGAGGAGCCCTCGGCCCTCGAGGTGCGGGCGGGGGACGCCCTGCGCAAGGCCCGCCTGGCCGGGGCGGCGCGGCGGTCCCCCGTACACCTGGCCCAGGCCGAGGAGGCCTACGGGGACGGACTGGCCGCCCGGCGACGCCAGGACCTTCGCCCGGGGCCCTTCCGGGACTACCGGGACGCCCGCCGGTCATTGGCCTCGGCGGTGAGCCTGGCGGAGTGGGCCGCCCGCCTCTCGGACCGCTCGTTGGACCGGGAGCGGAGCGCGGGGACGGTGGCCGTTGCCAACGCGGTGGCCGCCCTGGCCCAGCTCGAGGGCGTGGAGGACCGCGTGTGGCTGGAGCCGGCGCTCCGGAGCCGGCTGCAACGCGCTCGGGCGCTGGCCAGCGAGGGAACGACCCTGATGAGGGACGGCGCCTACGTCGAGGCGGCCCGCCGCGGGCGGGATGCCCGGGACGAGGCAGCGGCCGTGGCGGGCGCCATCCTGAACGCCACGTTCAGGTACGCGGACCCGGGGACCCTGGAGGCGTGGCGGTCCTGGGTCGCCGAGACCGTGGCGTGGTCCACCCGTACCGGCGAGGCGGCGGTGGTAGTGCTGAAGGACGAGCACCGGCTCGTGCTCTACGAGGGCGGCCGGCCGGCCCTGACCTTCGACACGGACCTGGGATGGTTCAACGTGGCCGAGAAGCGCCTCCAGGGGGACGGGGCCACGCCCGAAGGGACGTACCGCATCGTGGACAAGAAGGGCCGGGGACGGTCCCGCTACCACATCGCCCTCGTGCTGGACTACCCCAACGACGAGGACCTGTGGGCCCTGGAAGCTCTGAGGCGCTCGGACCCCTCCTTCCGGGGCGCCCGGCCGGGCGGCCTGGTGGAGATCCACGGCGAGGGGGGGCGGGGCTCCGACTGGACGGACGGGTGCGTGGCCCTCACCAACGAAGACATCGAGGACCTCTTCCGGCGCGTGACCGTGGGGACCCCCGTGACCATCGTGGGGAGCGCCTCGGGCTCCGGCGTGTTCGGCAGCGTCGCCCGGAGGCTGGCCCGGTGAGGCACGTCCTTCTCCCCACGCTGGGCGCCGCCGTGGCGTTCCTGGCCGGGGTGTCTGCGCCCTCGGAGGCCCCTCCAGAGTTCGCTCCCAGGGACGTGCACGCCCGGGCCGACTCCCTGCGAGGCGAGGTGGATCGGCTGGAGGCCGCCCTGGCCCGGCGGGCGCCCCGGGGCGCGTACCTGGTGGTGGACCGGGGCAACAACCGCCTGTGGCTCCGGGACGGTGCCGGAGCCCGCCTCGAGGCGGTGGTGTCTACGGGCTCCGGCGCCATCCTGCGGGAGTCCGGAGGCGAGGGCCGCTCCTGGACCTTCGACACGCCGGCCGGCCAACTCCGCGTCCTGGCGGTCCGGCCGAGCCCCGTGTGGGTCAAGCCCGACTGGGCCTTCCTGGAGGAAGGGCTCCAGCCCCCGCCGGGCCTGGCGGGGCGCCTTGAGAGGGGCAGCCTGGGCGAATGGGCCCTGGACCTGGGGGACGGGTACATGATCCACGGCACGCTCTACGAGCGGCTCCTGGGACGGAGCCTTACCCACGGGTGCATTCGGGTGGGCCGAGATGACCTGCGGGCCGTGGTGGAGGGCGTCCGGCCCGGCACGCCCGTCTTCATCTTCTGAAGCCCGTGTGCCATCCACCGCCAGGCCACGGGCGGCCGCCGCGGCGGCGCCGCGCCCGTCTCTGGGTCGCCCTCGTGGCGGCATGCCCCGCGGCGGTCGCGTGCGCTCCAGACACCGCCCGTCCCCACGGCCTGGAATGGCTGGAGGCCCGGGAGGCGGCCCTGCGCCACCGCCTCGATCTGGCCGACTCGGGACGGCTCCACCTGGTCCTGGACGGGGAGCGGCACCTCCTGTCCCTGTGGCACGGCGGCGCGGAGCTCCGCCTCTGGAGCGTCTCCGAGATCACCGCCGGGCGGCGCCGGCCCGGCGGGGACGACGACCCGACCACCCCCGACTGGCGCCGCCGCCTCTGGGAGGACGCCCGCCTGGCGCCCCCGGTACGCCGGGAGCGCCGCGTCATCGTGTCCGACTCCGTGGCCCCGCCGGACCTCTCGGGGGCGGTGAGCTGGATCCCCCCCGGACCCGACGAGGCCGTGCCCACGCCGCGGCGCTTCGACATCCGGTTCCAGGGAGGCCTGGCGGTTGAGGTCGTGGCCCGGGACCCCGACGGCTCCCGGCCCCCTGCCGGGTGGCGGGACCGACTCGCCGGCCTCCTGCCCCGGGCGCGGGACCCCTACCGAATCCGCCTGGTCATGACCGTGGCCGAAGCCGGTACCCTCTACCGGTCCCTCCCGGAGGGCTCGGCTTTCGTGGCCGTGCTGCCGTCAACCTCCCAGCATCCATGAGGCGGCCACCTCCGCCAGTTCCTCCAGTACCTGGTCGTCGGACCGCCCCGTGCTCCTGAGGACCTTGAACCCGTGGTCGGCCCCTGTCACGAGGTGCGCGGCGGCCCGCTCCCCCAGCCCGTCCAGCACCGGTTCCAGGAGGTCCATGCGGGCGAAGGCGTCCCGGGTGCCCTGGATGAAGAGCATCGGCATGGGTACGTCGCCCAGGTGGGCGGCGCGCTCGCTGCCGGGCTTGGCGGGGGAGTGCAGCGGAAAGCCGAAAAAAACCAGCCCCCGGACTCCGTCCAGCCTCCCCTGGGACGCCGCCGTGGACGTCATGCGCCCGCCGAAGGACTTGCCGCCCGCGAAGATGGGCAGATCCGGGGCGGCCTCCCGGGCGGCCGCCACCGCCGACGCCACGCACGCCGCCGCCAGGGCGGGAGGGTCCGGCCGCTGGCGCCCCGCCTCCATGTACGGGAACTGAAACCGGAAGGTGGTAACGCCCCGGGCGCACAACCCCGCCGACACCGCAGCCATGAACGGGTGCTGCATGCCCGCTCCGGCGCCGTGGGCCATGACCAGGAGCGCGTGGGCCTCTCCGCCCGGGCGCTCGATGAGGGCGGACACGGCTCCCGAAGACCCGGAGGCCTGAAACCGGAGGCGCTCCGTCACGTGCCCGGGGTCGCCCCCGGGGGGGCTCACGCGCCTCCCGGGCCCGCCCCGCGGCCGCCGCCTCCGGGACCGCCGCCACGGCCTCCCCCGGCGCCGCCTTCGCCGCCCCCCGTGCGCTCCTTGGCCTTCTCCTGCTCCAGGAACGACACGCCGCCGGTGATCCAATCGGGGGCAGGATCGCCCTTCAGGTAGTGGCCGAACCACTCGATGATGCGGTCGTGGTAGAACGTCTGGTTGGCCTTCTGGCTGAAGCCGTGGTTCTCCTCGTTGAAGACGAAGAACACGAAGTCCTTCCCGGCCCGGCGGGCGGCGTTGTAGAACTCCACGCCCTGGTTGAAGTCCACCGCGCCGTCCTCGGTGCCCTGGGCCATGAGGAGGGGCGTGGTCATGTTCTCGATATGGAAGACGGGGCTGTTGGCCCGGTAGGCGCCTTCGTCCTCCCAGAACGGCACTTCCATGCGGCCCTGGCTGATCTCGAAGATGCGGGCGTCCGTGCCGCCCGAGTTCCAGTAGACCGACAGGTACATGCTGAAGAGGTTGGTGAGGGGCGCCCCGGCCACCGCCGCGGCGAAGATGTCCGTCTGGGTCACGGCAAAGGTCGTCTGGTACCCGCCCCACGAATGGCCGATGAGCCCGACCCGCTCGGGATCCACCATCCCCGTGGCTACCACGGCGGCCACCGCGGGCTCCAGGGTGGCCATGGCGCCCAGCCCGGGGTTCCGGTCCTGGTAGACGATGTCGGGCTGAAAGAGGAAGTACCCGTTCTGGCTCCAGGCCTGAAAGTCGTAGTAGTCCCGCTCCGAGGGGATGTGGTACGTGTGCAGGCCGTTGGACACGATCTCATAGATGTAGACGATCATGGGGTACTGCCGGCCCGGCACGTAATCCGCGGGATAGAAGAGCGCCCCTTGCAGGTGCTCGCCCCACGTGTTGTCGAACTCGATGAGCTCGCCCCGGCCCCAGAGGTAGTCACCCTGGAAAGCGTTGGTCCGGGTGATCTGGCGGGCGTCGCTGAGGGCCGGGCCGCCCACGAAGTAGTCCGGGGAGTCCTCGAAAGTCTGCACCTGGTAGGCAAAGACATCGGCGTCCTCGGCCTTCTGGAGGGACGAGTAGCGTGCGTCGCCGTACGCCAGGCGCCCCACGTCCCGCCCCAGCCGATCCGAGCGGCCGTAACCCGACGCCTCGGTCCAGTCGTCGTACAGGCTGAACCACTGCACGGCGCCGGGGTCGATGGCCCGCTCCTCGGGGTCGATGCGGACCCGGCGGTGCCGGACGTTGCTCTCGGCGCCCATGGTCACGCGCTCGCCGCCGCTGCCGTCGGGGGCCACGCGCCACACGTCGTGCTTGTCGTAGAGAAGCACGGCGGCGTCCCCCTCGAGCCAGCCCCCGGTGCCGAAGGGCGGCTTCTGCTCCACGGTGTGGTCGTCCTCCACGTCCACGAAGGAGGTGGGCAGACCGTCCGTGAGGCAAACGCTCTCGTGCGTCTCGGTGTCGTACGCCCAGTAGTGGTCGTCCACCAGGTAGAGCAGGTAGCGGCCCCCCGGACTCATGCCGTACGCGTACTGGATGCGGTCCAGGACCTTGTCCCGTTGGCCGGTCTCCACGTCCACGACGTAGACGTCGCTGTAGTCAGGTCCGAACATGCGATCGGCGTCGTGGGCCGTGCGGTCGGTGGCCATGAGCCGGCGGGCGTCGTCCACCCAGCGCACCGTCTCGGTGAGATCGTTCTCGAGCTGGACCAGGCGGTTCTGGCTCAGGTGCCAAGCGGACAGGTGGTTGTCCTGGCGGTCCCGGTTTGCCGTCACCTTCTGGGTCGGGATGATGTCGACGTCGGCGGCGTGCCAGATCTCCACCGTGGGCGCGTCCTCGTCGTCGGGCTTCGGCGTGCACTCCGCGTCGTCACCCTGGTCGGCATCCCCCACCTCCGCTTCGCCGCCCTCTTCCTCGTCGTCGTCTTCTTCACAGTAGAGCGGTGCGGCCTCACGCTCCTTGAGGCCGACGACCAGCGTCCCGCCGCTCTCGCTCCAGCGGAGGGGCTCCCACGGCACGATGCGATGGCCGTCGGGGAAGCCCGCGGTGACCGAAGGATCCAGGGTGCGGACCGCCGCCGGCGTCCGACCGGAAACCCGGTCCAGGCCCGAGAAGGCAACGGCCACGTAGGCCGTGTCCAGGAACTCCAGGCCGGCGGCGGCCTCCTCCTGGTCCTCGTCCCTTTCGGCCGCCTCGTCCGCGGCCCCGGCCGCCTCTTTCGCCTCTTCGCCGGCCTCCTCCTCGGCTTCGTCATCGTCGGCGCCGGGAATCTCCCTAAACACCGCCAGATCGAAGGCGTCCTCCCGCCACGTCAGGCCCGAGTAGCGGGTCGCCGTCGATTCCAGCGTGGACAGCCGTCCCGCCGACGCGTCGAAGAGCTGGACGCCGTTGCCCGCCATGCCCTCGGCATCCACCAACATCGCTAGCAGCGGCTGATCGTCCTGCCACGCGAACTCGCCGACGTTGCCGAAGTTCGTGTCGGTCCCCCGTTCCAGGTCGCGGACCACGACGTCCACACCCTCGGCGTCCCGGTCCCCCTCGGGAGGGTACCGCCGCATCGCGAGGTAGCGGCTGTCGGGCGAGAAGGCGAAGGACGCCACCGCGTCCACCGTGGTGACCTCTCCGCTCCGGAGGTCCACGATACCGACCTTGCTCCGCACGGGCTCCCGGCGCTTGGTCATGGCCTCGCGCTCATCCTCGCTCACGCCGATGGAGTAGGCCAACCACCCCGAGTCGTCGGAGAAGATGGGCCCCCTCCCATACGGCACCGCGATGACCGAGTCGGGATTGGCGACGGGCCGGACGCGGAGCTCGTTCTCCTCGTTGACCCGGGTGGTCCCGACAGCCAACCAGGCCCCGTTCCTGGACAGCGTGGCGCCACCGAGGCGCTCGAACTGCCCGTAGTCCTCCGGGGTCAGGGTCCTCTTCCCGTTTCCGTTCTCCATCGGGCTCGTCTGCGCCAGGGCGGGCGCCCAGCCGATGAGGAGCAGCGCGAAGCCGGCGCCGAGACCGGTGCATACCCGGCGGCGCATGAGTTCCTGACGTTCCATCGAGCAACCTCCGACGAGGATCCGCAGGGCGGAGTGGTCCCTACCGTGTCGGATGGCACGGCAACGCCGCCAACGTAGGCGCCCGCCGCCACGGGGCGCCAGCGCGCGCACCGCCGAACGCTACGGGGGGGAGGGATCCCATCCCGCTCGCGAGGGTAGCTTCGCCACCGACAGGATCTGGTGCGGATTTCGACGGGAGAAACGGGATGACAGTCGCGATCGGGGATGGGAGGCGGACGGGACGGCGGCGGGCACCTGGAGTGGCCGCGCTGGCGACGGCGGCCGTGGCGCTATGGGCAGGGAGCCCGACCCACATTCTGGGCCAGTTCAGCATGGCACCGGACATCGGGCTGGTGGCGGGCATCATGTCCTACGATACCGGCTCGCTAGGGGAGGGGACGACGGGCTTCGGCGGGTTGCGCGTGCGCTTTCCCCTGAGCCGTTTCATCCTGGTGGAGCCGGGCATCACGTACACGAAGATCCAGGCCGACACCCTCGGCCGGGCCGGCGACGTGGACACGCCGTTGGTCACCGCGGAGTTCCAATTCCAGGTCCAGTTACCGAGGGGGCGCTACCGGCCGTATGTGGGGATCGGAGCGGGCGGCATCGTCGACTTCAGAGACGACCGTGGCCACGCCACGGAGGAAGCGCTGGCGGCGGAGTTCCTCGTGAGCACCTACTCGGGCGCGTTGGGCGTGGCGTTGGACGCCGGGAGATGGTCGTTCCGAACCGAGGTGCGCCGACGATGGATCGACGACTTCGAAGACGAGGCGCTGGAGGTGGCACTGGGGATCGTTCTGGCCTTCTGATCGCCCTGGCGTTCCGAGGCCGAGTCCTCAGGCGGCCAGCAGCCTCCACACCTGCGTCACCAGGAAGCACACCGCCACACCCATGGCCACCGGCAGCAGCGTGGCCACCGTGGTCCACTTCGCGCTGCGGGTCTCCTTGTAGATCGTGTAGATCGTCGTGGAGCACGGGTTGTGGAGGAGGCTGAAGAGCATGAGCGACACGGCGGTGAGGAGCGTCCAGCCTCCCCCCCGGAGCAGCGTCCCGGTCGCCGACACGGAGTCGAGCTCGAACATGACCCCCGGTTCAGCGCCCGGGACCATGCCTCCCGTGAGCGCGGTGAGCATGAGCACGGTGGGAATCACGATCTCGTTGGCCGGGATCGCCACCACATAGGCCAGGAGGATCACCCCGTTGAGGCCGATCAGTAGGCCGAAGGGGTTCAGCCACGCCACGGTGTGCTCGGCAACGCTCACGCCGCCGAGCGTGACGTTGGACACGAGCCAGATCACCGCGCCCGCGGGCACGGCGAACAGGACCGCCCGCCACAACACGATCAGCGTACGGTCGATGACCGACGTGTACAGGGTCTGGAGGATGCGGGGCGGCCGGTAGGGCGGCAGCTCCAGGCTGAAGCTGGTGGCCTCGCCGCGAAGCACCGTTCGGGACAGCCCCCAGGACACGACGAACATCGAGGCGATGCCCAGGAGGGCGATGCCCACGACCGCCGAGGCGCTCACGAGCCCGGCCAGGTGGGCCGGCGCCAGAGCCCCGATGAAGATGGATGCGATGAGGATCTGGGTCGGCCAGCGCCCGTTACAGAGCGAGAAATTGTTCGTGATGATGGCGATGAGCCGTTCCTTGGGACTGTCGATAACCCGCGTTGCCACGACACCCGCCGCGTTGCAGCCGAAGCCCATGCACATGGTCAGCGCCTGCTTGCCGTGGGCCCCGGCTCTGCGGAAGAGCGCGTCCAGGTTGAAGGCCACCCGGGGGAGGTAGCCAAAGTCCTCCAGAAGCGTGAACAGCGGAAAGAAGATGGCCATGGGCGGGAGCATGACGGCCACCACCCACGCCGTGGCCAGGTAAATCCCATCGATGAGGAGCCCGTCCATCCACCACGGCAGGGACACGGCGGCGGCCAGCCCTTTGAGCCAGGGATGGCCCATCTCGATGAGAAGCGTGGCCAGCATGGACGAAGGCACGTTGGCGCCCGCGATGGTGATCCAGAACACGACCGCGAGGATGGCCAGCATGATGGGAAAGCCGAACAGCCGGCTCGTGAGGAGGTCGTCCAGCCTCCGGTCCAGGTCGAAACGCGCTTTCCTGAGGCCCTTCATCTGCACCCGCTCCGCGATGGACTCCGCGGCCCGGTATGACTCCTCCGTGAGCACGTCGTGGAAGTTGGTGGGCAGGCCCCAACGCAGCCGCCCGGCCTCCCGCAGGATGCGCTCTCCCTCGGCCGGATCCGGCGGCTGTGCGCTGGGCTCCGTGTCCGTCCCGCCGAGCTGGCCCAGTTCGCCCGACCGCACCGCGTCCTCGACGGCTCCGTCGGCATTCAGGAGCCGGAGCGCCACCCATCGCGCGTTGGGCACCTGGGGAAAAGCCTCGTCCACCAGAGGGACCAGCTCCCCCATGGCTCGCTCCACCTCCGGGGCCTGCCGCAGGATGCGATACGGCGAGGTGGAGGTCTTTCCCCCGGCCACGTCGGAGACGGCTTCCAGGAGCTCCGGAATCCCGACCCCCTGCCGGGCGATGCCGGGCACCACGGGCACGCCCAGTTCTTTCTGCAGCTTGCCCGCATCCACCGCTACGCCGTGGCGGCGCGCCTCGTCCACCAGGTTCAGATAGACGACCACCCGGTCCGTGATCTCCAGGATCTGAAGGACCAGGTTCAGGTTGCGCTCCAGGCGCGTGGCGTCCACCACCACCACCGTGACGTCCGGCCGGCCGAACAGGATGAAGTCCCGGGCGACCTCCTCGTCCACGCTGCCGGCCTGGAGGGAATACGTCCCGGGCAGGTCCACGACCTTGACCCGCTTGCTCTCGTGCTCGAAGGCCCCTTCGGCCCGCACCACCGTCTTGCCTGGCCAGTTGCCGGTGTGCTGCCGGAGCCCCGTGAGTTGGTTGAACACGGTGCTCTTGCCCACGTTGGGGTTCCCGGCCAGGGCGACGAGGTAATCCCAGCGGTCGGGGCTGAGGCCAAGGCGGACGAGACTATCCTCGCGGTGCTGGGAACAGGACACGCAAGGGGCGGGGGCGGACAGGCTCATGCCGCCTCCCCGGAGCTCGTGGAGAGGTCGGCGGGCGGCTCACCGTCCTGAACGAGCCCGACGCGGATCCACGACGCCTGTTCACGGCGCAGGGCGATCATCGCGCCCCGGATCTCGTAGGCGATGGGATCGCCGGCGGCAGAATAGCGGACCGCGGTGATCTCGGTGCCCCGCACCACGCCCAGGTCCAGCAACCTGCGCCGGTGCGATCCCCTGCACGCCGGCGAGATGTCCTCCACCCGGGCCCGCTGGCCGGGCGTGAGGTCCGCCAGGGTCCGGAGGGGGCCCCCGGCCTCCACCCCGGGCGGTAGCAGCCGTACGGTGACGTTGCCCGCGTCCACGGCGTCGATGGGCCACTCCCGGCCCCCTCCCCGCACCCGAACGGCGTGGCCGGTACGCTCCACCACGTCAAGGCGCCCGCCGGGCACCAGACCGTGCTCCAGAAGCGCGTCGTAGATCTCCCTGGGCTCGTCCTCGAGGTGCACGACCTCCACCGCGCGCCCGGGAGGCGCGCCGGCCAGACTGAGGCGCTCGAGCGGGGGCAGCTCGCCTCTGGCCGTGGGGATGGGGTCGCCGTGGGGATCCCAGCGGGGATCGCCCAGGCGGGCCGCCAGGGAGTCCACCTGCTCGGCGGACAGGGTGTGCTCCACTCGCTCCGCCTCCTGGTGCCAATCGGCGGCGGGGATGTCGGTGCGGTCCGCCAGGTAGCGCTCCCATAGGCGGTGGGTCCGGATCACCCGAAGGGCCGACTCCCTCCCCCGCTCCGTGAGGTCGGGGCCCTCCTGCTCGGTGCGTACCAGGCCCAGCTCCCCCAGGCGCGTCAGGACGCGGGCCGCCCGACCCGTGGAGATCTCCAGGCGTCCGGCCAT
>DASWKP010000363.1:0-2874 GCA_036396575.1 Longimicrobiales bacterium
GTGGAGACCGTCACGAGGCTCACGCCCCCGGGGCCTCCCGGGCCCGGTGAGTCCGGGCCGCGGCTGGACGTGGCCGTCCGCATCCACTGGTGACGCATGGGATGACCGCCAAACACGACGTACCCGACGACGCCCGCATCCTCCAGGCCCTCACCGAATCGGCGAAGGGACCCTTGAAGGCCAAGGATCTCGCCCGCGCCCTCGGTGTGCGCCAGGAGGCCCACAAGGCGCTCAGGGCCCGCCTGCGCGAAATGGAAGCCCGGGGCGCCGTCTACCGGGTCAAAGGCGATCGCTATGCCGCTCCCGGCAAGATCAACCTCGTGGTGGGTCGCCTCGACACGACCCGGGCCGGCGACGGCTTCGTGGTGCCGGACGCCGAAGGGGGCCGGGATGTCTTCGTGCCCTCGGCGGACCTGGCTTCCGCCATGGACGGCGATCAGGTCGTCGTCCGCGTCGAGCGGCAGCCTCCCGGCCGCAATCCCGTGGGCCGGATCATCAAGGTGTTGGAGCGTGCCCACCCTCGTGTCGTGGGCCTGTACCGCAGGGATCGGCACCTGGCTTACGTGGTGCCCAAGGGGGCCGGCGTCGACCGGGACGTTCTGGTTCCGGACGGCCAGGAGGGGGCGGCCCAGCCCGGCGACGTGGTCGTGGTCCGAATCACGCACTTCGGTGACCGGAAGCTGAATCCCCTCGGGGAAGTGGAGACGGTGCTCGGGCGCCTGGGCGATCCAGGCGTCGACGTCCTGGCCATCCTCCACGAACACGGGTTGCCAACGGAGTTTCCCGACGAGGTGCTGAAGGCCGCGGAAGCCGTGGCCCGGGGAGGACGCCCCCGGCTGGACGCGGAGTGCGTCGACCGCCGCGACCTTCTGGTGTTCACCATCGATCCGGCCGACGCCAAGGACCACGACGACGCCCTGTCCGTGGGGGCGGCCCCCGGCGGTTGGGAGGTGGGCATCCACATCGCGGATGTGTCGCGCTACGTGGCCAGGGGGAGTGCCCTGGACGCCGAGGCTCTGACCCGAGGGACGAGCGTCTATCTCGTGGACCGGGTCATCCCCATGCTGCCCCACGCGCTGTCCTCGGATCTGTGCTCGCTCGTCCCCGAAGAGGACCGCCACGCGGTGTCCGTGTTCGTGGTCCTGGACGGGTCGGGCCAGGTTCGGTCCGCCCGCTTCGAGCGAACGCTCATCCGAAGCCGGCACCGCCTCTCCTACGAGAGGGCCCAGGCGGTCCTGGAAGGACGGGAAAGCGTTGACGCGGCAACGGACGGGGCCCTCCACCAACTGGACCAGCTGGCCAGGATGCTCCGTCGCGCGCGCCGGGAGCGGGGTTCCATCGATTTTGACCTTCCCGAGGCCAGGGTGCTCCTGGGCGCGTCGGGAGAGCCGGTTGACATCCAGCGCGTGGTCCGCCTGGAGAGCCACCGCCTCGTGGAGGACCTGATGCTTCTGGCCAACGAGCTGGTGGCGGCGGAGGCTGCCCGCCGCAAGCTCCCCATCCCGTACCGGGTGCACGACGGTCCCAACGACAAGAAGCTCCAGGCGCTGCGAGACTTCCTGGCCTCGCTCGGCCACAGCCTGCCGAAGGGCAGCCCCCGACCGCGGGATCTCCAGGCCGTCCTCGACCGGGTCAGGGACCGGCCGGAGGAGAAGCTCGTCTCGTCGGTGGTGCTCCGGTCCATGCAGCGCGCCCGGTACGACCCGCGGAACGCGGGCCATTTCGGGCTGGCCGCCGAGCACTACGCGCACTTCACGTCGCCCATCCGGCGCTACCCGGACCTGGTCCTCCACCGGGTCGTCGTCCGGGCCCTCATCCAGGGAGAGGATGTGCCCCGTGAGTGGGGTGGCGAGGAGCTGGAGGCGGTCGCGGAACGCTCCAGCATCCGGGAACGCGTCGCCGACGAGGCCGAGCGGGAGTCGGTGGAGCTGAAGAAGATCGAGTACATGGAGGGCCATCTCGGGGACCGATTCCACGGCACGGTGTCCGGCGTGACCTCCTTCGGCTTCTTCGTGCTCCTGGATGAGGTGTTCGTGGAGGGCCTCGTCCACGTGAACGCCCTTCACGACGACTACTACGACTTCCGGGAGGAGGCGTACGCGCTGGTGGGGAATCGCACCGGGCGGCGGTTCCGCCTGGGGGACCGGGTCCAGGTCGACGTGGCCCGCGCGGACCGCGAGCAGCGCCACATCGACTTCATCCTCGCGGAGTCATGAGATAGCGGCCTCCCCCCGCGCCGCTGGAGTGTTTGACACCCGAGGTCTCCCCGAAGTACCATGGCGTCGTTGCGGGAAGGCCTGGTGAACAGGACACATAGGTTCCCGGCCGTCCAGAGCCCCCCGTCCGAGGTCCAATGGCAGCCGAGAAGACGCTCATCTACTTCGGTCCAGGCCGCCGGGAGCCGTCCGCCCTGATCCATCAGTTCACCGAGAGCCACTCGCTGAACCTGGTCTCGGTCGGCAAAGTGGATGAGATCTCGTCGCTGATGAACAGGTCCTTCCCGGCTTGCCTGGTCCTGGACGCGCAGGGGGAGGCCGGGGCGGCGCTCGATGTGTGCCGGACCGTGAAAGGGGATGCCTTCACGGCCATCGTTCCGACGGTCATCCTGGCCCCGAGCCAGGACGAGGATCTGGCCGCGGACGCGCTGGAAGCGGGCGCCGACGAAGTCGTGACCGACGCGGTCTCTGAGCGCGAGCGGCTGCTTCGCATGGAACTCGTGCTCCACCGGGCGGCCCGGGACGTGAGCGTTCATCCATCCACCCGCTTGCCCGGAACGGTCCAGATCGATCGGGACCTCATGGAGCGGATGGCCGAGGGCTTCGAGTTCGCGGTCTGCTACGCCGACCTGGATCACTTCAAGGAGTTCAACGACCG
>DASWKP010000364.1:0-2036 GCA_036396575.1 Longimicrobiales bacterium
TCCATGGCCACGAGCAGGCGGCCGTGATCGATCCGCCCCGCCGTGAAGGGCCCCATCTGCCCGGCCAGGCGCTCCGCCAGGTCGGCGTCCACGTCCTGCCCGGACGACAGCGTGGCCCGGAGCTGCTCGAGGGACGTCACCACCGCCGTGCGGTAGGTCTCCCGGGGACGCTCCAACATCCCCAGGACCTCGTCGATGCTCGTGTCAGACGGCATAGCGATCGAACTCCTCTTCGAGGAGGCTCATCTTCTCCTCGGCGGTGTGCTTCGGAAGCGCGCGGGTCTCCTCGTACCGGGGATGGGTCTCATCCTGGTAGAACAGCCCGATGCGGATGCTGTCCATGGGCTGCGCGAGGCGGCGGGCCATGTCCAGGTCCCGGGGATCGTGGAAGACCTTGTGCTCGAACATCCCCTCGATGGCGGGCGCGTGGATGCCGTCCTCGTGGACGAGCAGCTCGACCCGCGACGGATCCTTGACGACATCGCCGTACATGTCGGCCGT
This sequence comes from Longimicrobiales bacterium, assembly GCA_036396575.1. Lineage (GTDB taxonomy): Bacteria > Gemmatimonadota > Gemmatimonadetes > Longimicrobiales > Gaopeijiaceae > DASWKP01. Next base: position 502 of record DASWKP010000364.1, read on the forward strand.
GAAGTGGGGGCAGCGCTGCAGGATCCGCACGAAGGAGAAGCCCCGGTGGTGGTACGCCGCCTCCAGCGTCGCGAACAGGTGCGCGGGCAGCCACTCGGCGGTCTGGGCCACGAAAGAGGCGTTGGTGACGCCGAGCGTAGCCTCCAGGGGGTTCATGGGTGGCAGGTAGCTGCCGTAGGGCTGCGTGTTGCTCCGGTAGCCCTGGGGCGTCGTGGGCGACGTCTGCTTCTTGGTGAGCCCGTAGATGTTGTTGTCCAGCAGGAGGGCCACCATGTCCACGTTGTAGCGCGTAGCGTGGATCCAGTGGCCGGCGCCGATGGACACGCAGTCGCCGTCACCCATGACCGTGAAGACATCCAGCTCCGGGCGCGCCAGCTTGATGCCCGTGGACACCGGCAGCGCCCGGCCATGGAGGCCATGGAAGCCGTACGTCTTCATGTAGTGGGGAAAGCGGCTCGAACAGCCGATGCCGCTCACGAAGACCGTGGTCTCGGGCTTGAGCTGCTCGGCGGCCAGGAGGCGCTGCGCCGCCGTGAGCACCGAGTGGTCCCCGCACCCCGAGCACCAGCGGGGGACCGCGCCCTGGTAGTCCCCCATCTCGAACACGCGGTCATCCTCGTGGCTCAGGTCCAGGAGAGAGCAGCCGCTCATCCCTCACCTCCTTCGGGGCTCTTCGGCCTCTGGCCGTTGGGCAGGTTCTCGTGGATGGCCCGGTGGATGGCCCGGGGCCGTACGGGCTCGCCCAGGACGCGGGTCCAACAGTCCACATCCACCAGCGTGCTGGCCCGGAGCAGCAGGGCCAGTTGCCCCATGCGCCGGTTGAAGGGCGTGACGTACGGATCGCCCTTCTTGTCCGAGTAGTTGATCTCCACCGTCATGACCTTCTTGAAGCGGCCGAAGATCTCGCCCAGGCCCGGGGGCATGGGCGACAGAAACGTCAGGTGCGTCGACGACACGTTCAGCCCCTCGGCCCGGGCCCGGTCCACGGCCTCCTCGATGGCCCCCTTCGTCGAGCCCCACCCGACCACGAGGAGGTCGCCCTCGTCGTCTCCGTGGATCTCGGGCGGGAGGAGCGCGCTCTGGAGCACCGCGAGCTTGCGGCTGCGCATCGTGCTGGAGCGTTCGTTGGAGTCGGTGTCGTACGCCACCCGGCTGAACTCGTCGTGCGCCAGGCCGGTGAGGGTGTGCATGCCTCCGGGGGTTCCGGGAATGAAACGGCGGGACAGGCCCGTGTTCGGGTCCCATTCGTAGGGCCGGGCGCCCCGGGCCACCGGACTCAGGTCGGGCGGGCTCGACTGCCACTCGGCCTTGAAGTCGGGCCGGGGGAACGGCGCCATGCCCGTGGCCAGGTTGGCGTCGATGAGGACCATGACCACCGTGCGGAACATCTCCGCCAGGCGCCGCGCCGTGATCATGCAGGTGAAGCACTCCTCGATCGTCGCCGGCGCCAGGACGATCTTAAGCACGTCGCCCGGCTGGCCGAAGATAGCCGCCAAAAAGTCCGACTGCTCCACCTTGATGGGTAGCCCAGTGCT
>DASWKP010000365.1:0-7894 GCA_036396575.1 Longimicrobiales bacterium
GGCGGCTCGCTCATCGAGGAGGCGGTGCGTGCGGGGCTGGACGCGTTCGTGACCGGGGAGGGATCGCACCACACCTATGTGGAAGCCATGGAGATGGGCATCAACGTGTACTACGGGGGCCACTACGCCACCGAGACCTTCGGCGTGAAGGCTCTGGCGGCGCACCTGGCGGAGCGCTTCAGCCTGACCTGGGAGTTCCTGGACTTCCCTTCCGGGCTGTGACGGAATCGAGGCCCCGCCGGCCTCCCCGTCCGACCCTTCGGGGTCAGCCGCCTCCCATCATCATGGCGTCCCTGGCGGCCCTGAACTCGCTTCCCTCGTTCCAGTTGGGCCAGGCGTCGGAGTTGGCCAGGTCCAGCGTCGTGAGCAGGATGAGCTGGGCCTGCTGCACGGCTCCCTCGAAGACGAACTCCTCCAGATACTCGTCGGCTGGCCCGTGGTACCGATTGGCCGTGAAGTCGTCCAGGACCTGCTGACCCCAACCCTCGGGACGGTTCCTGTAGACCCGCCCGTGCTCGATGTAGAGAGCCGGCACGCCCGCCTTGGCGAACGGGAAATGATCGCTGCGGAAGAAGAAGCCCTTCTCGGGCTCGGCGTCCGGGGCCAGGTACATGCCCAGCTCCGCCGCCCTCGGCTCGACGACGGCACCGAGTTCGCTCCGGTCGGCTCCCATGGCGATGACGTCGTCGGTCTCACCCCACAGGTTGGCGCCGTCCATGTTGATTTCGGCCACCGTGCGGGCCAGGGGGTAAAGGGGGTTCTGCACGTACCACTCGGCGCCCAGGAGCCCCTGTTCCTCGGCCGCCGTGGCGATGAACAGAAGGGAACGCGCGGGCCGCGCGTCAAGGTGGGATATAGCGTCCGCCAGCTCGATGAGCATGGCCGTGCCTGAGGCGTTGTCGTAGGCCCCGTTGTAGATGGCGTCGCCGTTCACGGGCTCGCCGACACCGAGGTGGTCGTGGTGGGACGTCAAGGTGATGATCTCGTCCGGACGCTCGCCGCCGCGAAGTACTCCGACGACGTTGTGGGTGTCCACGGTCCGGACAGCGCTTGTCAAGGACGTGCTCACCTGGATGCCCGTGGCCACTGGTTGGAAGTCCCTCCGGGCCGCCTGGGCCTGGAGCTCCTCGATCTCCAGCCCGGTGACGCCCAGAATCTCCTCGGCCAGCCTCAGGGTGAGCCAACCCTCCACGGCGACCGGCGCGGGAGCCCCCGGATCCGCCGGGAGAGAGAATTGCTCGCCGGTCCAGGAACCCGTGACCACGTTCCAGCCGTAGCCGGCCGGCTCGGTGTCGTGGACGACGAAAGCGGCGGCCGCTCCCTGGCGGGCCGCCTCCTCGAATTTGTAGGTCCAACGCCCGTAGTAGGTCATCGCCCGGCCGCCGAAGAGGTCGGGCTCGTCAGCGGGGGCGGGGGGATCGCTTACCAGGATCATGAGCACCTTGCCCGTCAGGTCCACGTCCCCGAAGTCATCCCACTGGTTCTCCGGTGCCGAGACGCCGTACCCGACGAAGACCAGCTCCCCGGAGGCCGAGGAGCTCCGGGCTTCGGGGTCGCCGGCCCAGATGACGAAGTCGTCCCGGAAGACGCCATCGAAGACTTCGCCCTCCCCGGCGATCCGTAGCGTGGCGGACCGCGGGTCGGGCGTGTTCCCGATCATGGGAACCGCCTGGAGCCAGCTTCCGTCGACGGGCTCCAGCCCGGCGGCCGCGAACTGCTCCGCGACGTACTGGATGGCGGCGTCCCCGCCCTCGCTGCCGGGCCCGCGCCCCTGGAATCGATCGTCGGACAGCGTACGCAGATGGCGTTCGATATCGGCTCCCTGGATGCCAGAGGCGGCGGGGTCCACCACGGGACCCTCCGCGTCGGCGGGAGGGGCATCGCCGCCGGCGCATGCGTTCAGGACGAGGGCGGTGAGAAGCGGAAGCATGGAATGGCGGATCACGAGAACCTCCGGGATGATCGACCTGGGGGAGCGCGACGGATGCGGAGAGGAGGAGTGTTCGGAAGCTCCTGGCGAGCGGGGCACGGTGTCAAGTCCGAAGGGCCCTTTCTCGCCATCGTGCCGGGAGCGGGAAGATCGCCCGTCGCGCGGGGCGTTCGCCGGTTGCCGGTCGCCAACGGGCGCGGTTACGATCCCGGCGCGCCAGTCGAGGACGAAGGTGCCCGAGGAACCCATCAAGGAGTGATCCATGCGACGGAAATGGGCGGCTGCTGCCCTGGCCATCGCGGTGCAGGTGGTCGCCCCGCTCGCCCATCTGGCGACCGGCGGGGCGACTCCCGGAGCGGTCGGCCTGGCCGCCCAGGAGATTCCCAGCCCGGAGGGGCACCTCGGCTTCTCTCCGGGGGAGGACCGCAAGCTGGCCACGTGGGACCAGCTCGCCGCCTACTACGACCGTCTGGCCCGCGTCAGCCCCCGGGTGAGCGTGGACACGCTGGGCGCCACCACCATGGGGCGCCCGTTCGTCATGCTCACCATCACCGGTGAGGCGAACCACGCCCGCCTGGAGGAGCTGCACCGCATCCAGATGAAGCTGGCCGACCCCCGAACGGTCTCCGGGCCGGCCGAGCTGGAGCGCCTCCTCGACCAGGGCCGAACCGTGGTTCTCATCACGCACCAGATCCACTCGACCGAGGTTGGGGGAGGCCTGGCCGCGGCGCGGTTGGCGCATCGGCTGGCCACCTCCGACGCACCGGAGATCCGTGAGATCCTGGACAACGTCATCCTCCTGCAGATTCCGTCGCTGAACCCCGACGGCACGCAGTGGGTGACCGAGTGGTACCGGGAGCACGTGGGCACACCCTTCGAGGGAACCTCCCCTCCCTGGCTCTACCACTTCTACGTTGGCCACGACAACAACCGGGATTGGTATGCCTTCACCCAGGAGGAGACCCGCCTTACGGTGACGGGGGCGCACAACGCGTGGCACCCTCAGATCGTCCATGACATCCACCAGATGGGGAGCAACGGCGCCCGGATCTTCTTTCCGCCCTTCATCGACCCCTGGGAGCCCAATATCGACCCGGGCCTGACCGCCGCCGTGAACCAGCTCGGCGCGTACATGGCCGCGGAGCTGACGGCGCAGGGCAAGCCGGGGGTGGTCATCGGCGCCACGTACGACGCCTTCACACCGGCGCGCGCGTACCAGCACTACCACGGAGGGGCTCGCATCCTCAGCGAGACGGCGTCGGCCCGCCTGGCTACGCCCGTGGACATCCCACGGGAAGCGGTGCGAGGTGGGCGGGGCTTCGACGCGGCCGTGGCTTCCTGGAACTTTCCCATGCCCTGGGAGGGAGGGGAGTGGGCGCTGGGTGACATCGTCGACTACATGGAGGCGGGCGCCCTGGCCCTCCTGAGCAACGCCGCGCGCAACCGGCGCTACTGGCTGGAGAACTTCTACGGCGTCGGCCGGCGGGCCGTGGAAGGGTGGGACCGCTGGCCGGCGGCCTGGGTGATTCCGGCTTCGCCGGAGAACCTGGCCAACCGGGCGGGCCTGGACTACGTCCTCCGGATCCTGGCGCTGGGAGACGTGGAGGTGCGCCGGGCCGAGGCCGGCTTCTCGGCGAACGGGGAGGCTCTTCCCCGGGGAAGCTGGGTCGTGCCCATGCGACAGCCGTATGCGTCGTTCGCCCAGACCCTCATCGAGGTCCAGGAGTATCCGGACCTGCGCGAGTACCCGGGAGGCCCGCCCCAACGGCCGTACGACGTGACCGCCCATACTCTGCCGCTTCTCATGGGTGTCGATGCGATCCCGCTGGAAGAGGCGCCTTCCGTTGCCCTGTCGGACCCCATCGATCCACCGGACTTCGCGTTCGAGCTGCCCCCGACGTGGCGGGGCGACGCGGCGCCCAGGGTGGCCATCTACAAATCGTGGCAGGAGCCGATGGAAGCCGGGTGGACGCGCTGGGTGTTCGACCGCCACGGCATGCCCCATGACACCCTGCACGACGCCGACATCCGGGCGGGGGGGCTGGCCGCGCGCTACGACGCGATCCTGCTTCAGAACCAGTCGCCCGAGTCCATCCGGGACGGCGTACGGGAGGGTAGCCTTCCCAGCGGCTACACGGGAGGCCTTGGCGAGGCGGGAGTGCGGGCGCTCCGGGACTTCGTCCGGAGCGGCGGTCGCCTGGTGGCGGTGGAAGCGGCGACGGACTTCGTGGCGGAGCTGTTCGACCTCGCCGTGTCGAGCGCCACCGAGCGCTTGCCCATCCAGGACTTCTACGTGCCGGGCTCCCTCGTGGGCCTGGAACTGGAGGAGCATCCCGTGACCGCGGGGGTAGAGTCCGGCGTCGCGGGGTGGTACTGGCGAAGCAGCCGGGCCTTCCAGGTGGGGGACCCCACGGTGCGGATCGTGGCCCGCTACGCGGAAGGCAATCCCGTCCTGTCGGGCTGGATTCTCGGTCCGGAGCACCTGGCGGGGAGGCCGGCCATCGTCCAGGCCACGGTGGGCCAGGGCGACGTGGTTCTCTTCGGCTTCCAGCCCAACTACCGGGCTCAGTCCGTGGCCACGTGGCCTCTTCTCTTCAACTCCCTGGCGCCGCTCGGGGATGCATCGCAACCGGAGCGCTGATCCTGATGGCCAAAGCGAGCGGCGGAACCACGACGTGTCCGAGCTGCGGGAAGCGGACCCAGGGCAACTTCTGCTCGTTCTGTGGCGGCGCTCTGGGCGGGCGTCACTGCAACCAGTGTGGAGCCGCGACCGAGCCGGGAGCTCGGTTCTGCAACGCTTGCGGGGCGACGGTGGTGGCAGGAGCGGCGGGCGGCGGCGTCGGTCGCGGCGTCGGGCCGAGCGCCGCCGGGGCGCCCGCGGCGGCGGCGGGTACGGGCTCGGGCAACGTGGGATGGTGGATCCTGGGCGGCGCCTTCCTCATCGCTGTCGCGCTGGTCGCGTACCCCATCGTCAGCGGTCAGGGTAGCGGCGTGCGGACTCCCGCGGCCGCGACCGCGGGTGGCGGCGCCTCGGCCGTGGATCTGTCCGCCATGACGCCCCGGCAGGCGGCCGACGCCCTGTATGATCGCGTCATGCGCATGTTGTCGGCGGGCGACACGGCCGGAGCCGTCGGCTTCCTGCCCATGTCGATTTCCGCGTACGACATCGCCCGCCCGCTGGACGAGGACGGGCTCTTCCATCTGGCGCTCCTCCAGGTCACCGACGGAGACGCCGAGGGCTCGCTCGCCACGGCCCGCGAGGCTTTGGCGGACAGCCCGAATCACCTCCTCAACCTGGCGGTGGCCGGACGCGCGGCGGCGCTATTGGGTGACGGCGTCACGGCCGGACAGTACTACGAGACCCTCCTGGCGGTGTGGGACGTGGAGCTGGCCCGTGGGCTCGAGGAGTATGGCATGCACGAGCGGATGATGGCCGACCTCCGGGCCGAAGCCGAGACCTTCCTGGGAGGCGGCTGAGGTCCAGCCAACCTTGCGCCCTCCCACTGAACCCGTTCCACGGACCGGGCCTTGCGCGTCTTCCTGACCGGAGCCACCGGCCTCGTGGGCTCGCACGTCGCGGCCTGCCTGAGGGCGAGGGGCGACGCGGTCGTCTGTCTTCGCCGCCCCGGTGCCGACGTGCGGTTTCTCGACAGCCTGGGGTGCGAGTTGGTCGACGGCGATGTTCGCGACGGTGCGGACGATCTGGCGGCTGGCATGGCCACATGCGACGGCGTCGTCCACGCGGCGGCTCTCGTGTACGCCGGACGCGCCTGGCCCGAGATCCGCTCTGTGAACGTCGTCGGGACGGAGAACGTCCTGCGGGGAGCTGCCCGGGCGGGGGTCGGGCGCGCGGTGCATGTGTCGTCCGTCGCCGTGTACGGCCCGGTGGCGGCGGGCTCGCCGGTGGACGAGGACGCTTCGCTGGAAGCGCCGCTGCCGCCCGGCGACCTCTACGCGCGATCGAAGCGGGAGGCCGAGTCGGTGGCCCTGAAGGTCGCCCGGGAGGAAGATCTGGACGTCACGGTGGTCCGGCCGGCCGCGGTGTACGGCGAGCGGGACCGGCTCCTGGGCCCCAGGATGGCCGCCCTGACCCGTCTTCCGCTGGTGCCCTTGCTGGGTCCGGGCACGAACACCCTCTCCGTGGTCTACGCCGGAAACGTGGCGTCCGCCGTGGCGCTCGCGTTGGACCGGGGCCAACCCGGGCGAGCGTACAACCTCGCCACGGACCACCCCCTCACGCAGGAGGGCTTGGCGCGGGGCCTGGGCGAGGCCCTGGGCCGCCGGGTGCGCACCGTGCGGGTGCCGGCCGCCGCCGTGCGGGCCGTAGCGCGGGCAGCCCGGAGGTTCGGGGCGCGGGTTCCGGGCGTCGCCTCCCTTCCGGTAGAGCGGGTGGCGTGCCTCGCCCTGTCCGACAACCCTTACAGCACGAGCCGCATCCGGGACGAGTTGGGCTGGCAGCCCTCATTCACGCACGAGGAGGGCCTGCGGCGTACCGCCGCCTGGCTTCGTGAGGGCGGCTCGTGACGCTCGGCGCGGTCCGGACCGACATGACGATCGAGGAGAACCCACATGAGTGATCCACCAACGTCCGCGTCGGAAGCCCCGGGGCCCGGCAGTCGGCCCTCCAGGCGCCTGACGGAGGACGAACGCCTCCTCCGCAGCACCACCATCGAGGAGGTGCTCAAGGATCCCCTCATCGCGCTCAGCCAGGACGCGTGGCGGGTATTCCGGATCATGGGCGAGTTCGTGGAAGGCTTCGAGGAGATGGCGGGCCGGGGTCCATGCGTCTCCATCTTCGGGTCGGCGAGGACGAAGCCCGACAGTCCCATGTACCAGAAGTGCGTGGAGACGGCGCGCCTCATGGGCCGTGCCGGCTTCGGGATCATCACCGGGGGCGGCCCCGGCATGATGCAGGCGGCCAACCAGGGCGCCAAGGAGGCGGGAGCGCCCTCGATCGGGTGCAACATCGAGCTGCCCTTCGAGCAAGGCGAAAACGAGTTCGTGGACGTGTCCATCGACTTCCGGTACTTCTTCGTCCGCAAGACCATGTTCGTGAAGTATGCGGAGGCCTTCGTGATCTTCCCGGGTGGCTTCGGAACCATGGACGAGCTGTTCGAGTCCCTCACGCTGATTCAGACCGGGAAGGTGAGGCACTTCCCGGTCGTCCTCTTCGGATCCGACTACTGGGGAGGACTGGTGAGCTGGATCGAGGGGACGATGTTGGCGAACGGCAACGTCTCCCGGGAGGACCTCTCCCTGTTCCACGTCACGGACTCCCCTGAGGACGCGGTGCGCCACGTCCTGGGGCAGTTCGAGGCGCACCGTGAACACGTGCGGGCGACGAGGCCGGCGTGATCGGCGATCCGCTGGCCCTGGCGGCGGCCATCGCGGCGCTCGCGGGCCTCGCCTTCTGGCTGGACTACCGGATCCCCGCGTTGGCGAAGGTCGGCGCCTCCCTTCTGGCGATCCTCTTCGGCGCGATCCTCTCGAACGCCGGTGCGGTGCCCCGGGAGTCCCCGGTTTACGACGCCATCGCCGGCCCGGTGACGTCGCTGGCCATCGCCTGGCTGCTGCTGTCGGTTAATCTGGGCGACTTGAGGCGCGTGGGGCCCCGCATGCTGGGGGCTTTCGGGCTCGCGGTGCTTGGCACGGTGGCGGGGGCGGCGGTGGGCGCCGTGATGTTCGCGGGCTTCTTTGCCGACGACACGTGGCGCCTGGCGGGAACGCTCACGGGCACCTACTCGGGGGGGTCGGTGAACTTCGTGGCCGTGGGGCGTGGGGTGGGCCTCGAGGACACGCTGTTCGCCGGCGCCACCGCGGCCGACGCTCTCACGACGGGGCTCTGGCTCGGGGCGACCCTCCTCTTGCCGGTCTGGCTGAGGCGATGGTATCCTGCGCCCATACCGGGGGAGGGACCGGGAGAGGGAGAGGGGGAGGGAGAGGATTGGGGCGCCGATGCCGTCG
>DASWKP010000366.1:0-5467 GCA_036396575.1 Longimicrobiales bacterium
TTCCACGACGCGGCGCACGGCCCGCGCTCCCTCCCGGTGCCCGTAGGTCCGGGGCCGACCCCGGCCGGACGCCCAGCGTCCGTTCCCATCCATGATGATGGCCACGTGGAGGCCCGGGGGAGCGTGGTCGCTCACGATGTCCGCCGGGTCCACTCGATGGATGTGTGGAGATGACATGGAATCGTTCGTTACGAGGTGTGTCGTGTGGCCTGGATCAGCGCTTCCATGTGATCCAGGTAGGCTTCCATCTCCCGCCGTCCCAGGTCGGTGAGACGGTACTCGGTTCGCGGCACCCGGCCCTCGAAGGACTTGGTGCAATCCACGTATCCGGCGTCCTCCAGACGACGCGCGTGGGCGCTGAGATTGCCGTCGGTGGTGTTGAGGAGATCCCTCAGGTCGGTGAAGGTCAGGGATCCGTTGACAGCCAGGGCGCTGACGATGCCGAGGCGCACCCGCTCGTGGATCAGTCGATCCAGATCCATCGGACCCACGTCGCCGTCGCCCGTCACGCTCTTCAGACCTCGGCCGGAGGGGCCTGCCCCCGGGTCGGCCGGATCGCTCGCCATGTTTCTGGCCACTTTGCGCTCAGCCACCGTGCCTCCTTGCGATGATCAGCCCGGACACGATATGGACGCATCCGAAACCCGCCACCATGTAGGTATCACCCCACGTAGTGGGCGAGAACGCCGCCGCGGCACCCAGTGCCATGAAAACCGCCCCGGTCAGCGGGACGGTTCTGACCGAGACCTGGCCGCCGGTCACCACCGCTGTTCCGTAGAGAAGGAGCCAGATCGCGGGGAGGAGCGGGGCCGCCCCGGCTCGGTACAGCGCCACGGTCAGGACGGCTCCCACGCCCAGGGGCGGAGCGAAGCTCCAGACGAACTTGCGTCCCGCTCCGTTGAGGAGGCTCGTCCCCGCCGCGCGCGCCTTCCGATCCATGGCGACCAGGGCCACGGCCGAGGAGACGACGGCCACGGCGACCCACACGCCGATCCAAGCGAGCGGCGTGGTCACGCTCCGCGCGACCGCTCCGGCCGCCACGGCCAGGACTCCCATGGCGACTCCGGCCCACCCCGACACCGCGGTGAAGGAGGTGGATCGCTCCATGGTCTCGCGAATGAAGCGGAGGTTGTCCATGGCCCGGTCGTGCAGGGCCACCGGCTCGGGCCTTCGGGCTGGATTGGCTGGCGTCATGAGTCGAACGTACTCCCGAGGACTGCGTGAAGTCAAGTACTCTGCATCACAGAGTGCGATGGATGACCGCCTAGGCGCCCAGAACCTCCAGCGCCCCGGGGAGGATCTCCACTTCGACCGTCTCACCCTCGGACACGTGGACATCGCCGTCCACCTCGAATCGGGGCGGCTCGGCAAACGTCAGCCGAAACGAGGCGCCCGCCTCCAGGCGGACCCTGTCCGACTCGATGTGGCGGCCTTTCTGGGCCGCCCCGAACAGGCTTGCCCGGGTGAAGGGAGAGGCGTCCGCGATGAGGCAAGCGTGGAGCTGGCCATCGTCGAGGGTGGCGCCCGGCGCGATGGGAAAGCCCCCTCCGAAGAAGCGTCCGTTGGAGACGGTCACCATGAGATGGGGGCCGCCGGCCCGAAAGCCGGCATCGTTCTCCACGGTCAGGTGGAGGCCTGGAAAGCGGAAGAGCTGCTGGAGGGCCGTCACCTTGTAGAGGAGCTCGCCTCTGAGAAGGCGGGCACCCCGGGCGGCATCGATGACGGCTATGTCGAAGCCGAAGCCCACCAGGTTGAGGAAGTGGCGGCCCGGCGTGGGCATGGCGTCCGCATCGTCCCACCGCCGCGACGGCGTCACCACCCGGCCCACGTCCACCCGGACGCTGGAGCCGGACGCCACCCTGCGTACCGCCGTGGCAGGATCCGCGTAGTCCAGCCCGAGGTTGCGGCCGAAGTCGTTGCCCGTGCCCGAGGGCAGCACGCCCAAACGGACGTTGGGCACACCCGAGGCGAGAATCGCGTGGGCGACGTGGCTCCAGGTTCCGTCCCCGCCCACGGCGATCACGGTGTCGTGCCCTTCGTTCAGCGCCTGGCGGACCAGATCCGCCTCCCCACCGGCCCGGTCGGTGACGCCGTGGTCGAAGCCGGGAAGGTGCCGCGCGAGAAGCGCCAGGTACGCGTCGATCCGCCGCTGGCCCCGACCCCGCCCCGATGCCGGATTGAAGATGACGAAGGCGCGAAACGGGGGCTCGGGCATCACAGGCCCTTAGATGACCTCCATCTCCTCGAAGGTCTGGACGCCGGACCGGTAACGCTCTTCGCGAAACGGCCACGAATGGACCTCATCGAGCGTGAGGCCGGACGTCATGGGATGCTCATGCAGGATCAACTCGCCCGCCTCCTCCTCATGCTCGGAGTGGGGGGCGTTCATGAAGATGTTGACCTTGAACCGGTCGTCTCCGTCAACCATGAAACAGTGGTATGGATTGGTGGCCTCGTTGAAATCGTGGTCGGTCACCGCCAACTCCACCACCGGGGCCCCGTCGTCCAGCGCCCGCATCGCGATGCGGCCTTCCGTCTCCTGGAACGTGAAGTCCAGGTCTTTCATGTAGTGGGGTAGATGCCAGCGCTCGATGGCGTGGAGGCGGGAGGCCTCCGTGCTGGTGGCTACCATGAAGGGAAAAAACGCCGCTTTGGGCAGGGGCTGGCCCGGGATCACCCGTGGAGGCGTGATGATAGCCATGACGAGCTCGTCGTACGCTCCCACCATGCTCTCGCTGAACTGGAACGCCATGACCGCGAGCACGCTGCGCGTGTGCTGGACCTCGACGGGCTCCAGGTGGGGCGGCAAGATCGAGCGGGCGTCGGCAGTGCTCATCTCGAAGAACGCGCCGATGCAGGTGTCGAACACATACGTGGTCAGGGCCATGCCTGAGAAAGCTCCAGGGTGATGGGGTGGCGCGGACCGGCCGGGCTCCGACGTTACTCAGATGATCCCGTTCCGCTCCAGGATCCGGATGATGATGCCGGCGCCCTCCTCCAGCTCCTCCCGGCTGTGAGCGGCGGAGACGGACATGCGGAAGCGCGACTTGTGCTTGCCCACGGCCGGGTACCTCACCGGGTTGATGAAGACGCCCCCACGGAGCAACTCCTCCCCCACCTCGAAGATGCGCGCGTCGTTGCGGATCATGATGGGAATGACCTGGGACTTGGAGTCGGCCACGTCCACGCCGGCGTTCCGGAGCCGGTCCTGCATGAAGTCCACATTCTCCCACAACCGAACGCGCAGCTCGGGCTCACTGGCGGCAAGTTCCAGGGCCTGGATAAGCCCTGCCACCACTGTGGGCGCCAGGGCACACGAGAAGAAGCGGGAACGGGAGAAGCCGCGCAGGTAGTCGATGAGCTCCTGCGATCCGGCCACGAAACCGCCCTGTCCGCCCAGGCTCTTCGAGAACGTGCCGATGTGGATGTCCACCTCGTCGTCCAGGCCGAAGTGCTCGGCGACGCCACGGCCGTTGGGACCGAAAACGAAGGTGGAATGCGCTTCATCGACGAGGATGCGGGCGCCGTGCTTCCGAGCCACCTCCACGATCCCGGGCAGCGGGCAGACGTCCCCGTCCATGGAGTAGACGCCTTCCACGATGACGAGCTTCTTGCCCTCGAAGCCCTGGAGCTTCCGGTCCAGATCCTCCGGCTTGTTGTGGCGGAAGAAACGGCTCTTGGCCTTGGAGAGGATCATCCCGTCCACGATGGATGCGTGGGCGTACTGGTCGGCCACGATGAGATCGCCGGAGCGCATGAGTCCCGCGATGACCCCGACGTTGGCGCTGTACCCGGTCGGGAAGATCATGGCGGCCGGCTTGTCCTTGAACGCCGCGATATCGTCGGCCAGCCGGCGGTGCAGCCGGGTCGTGCCGCTCAGGATGGGAGACCCCGAGGAACCGCCGCCGTACTCGTCCGCCGCCGCCTTGATAGCCTCCTTCACCTCCGGCCTGTAGGACAGGCCCAGGTAGTTGTAGGAGGCGAAGTTGATCAGGCCCCGGCGCACCTCGCCGGTCTTGGTGTCCTCCACGTCGACCCGAGTGGCCGGGGCGGAGTGGATGGGCAGCTCGTACTGGTAGTAGCCCAGAGGCCTTACCTTGGTCCACCAGTCTTCGAACGGCTCCAGGAGGGCGAAGGGATCGTCGCCAGCCCCGAAGTAGAAGTTGGTGTAGTCGTAGTCCGTGGGGTCGACGGACGCCCTTTCTCCCTCCGACGAGGCGTCGCTCTCCGTCACGCGATTCGGCTGCATGGGGCGCGCCTCCTGCTCCACGTCGGTGGTGGTTCTGCCGTCCGCCGCTTGATGTTCGTCAAGATCAGCCATTAGCCTTTCCTGGTTGCCGGGACCGGCCCGGTCGTCCACTCCCCCATGCGGGGCATCCATTCCGAGAGGCTCGTCGCGGAGGCCACCCGGTTGAAGCTGAGAGGTTATCTGACCCTCGGGTCCGTCGGACTCTTGTTCCTCCTGGGAGACCCGTTTCAGCGTATCGTCATCACGACCGCCGTCAAGGTTCTACCCTCCAGGCGCGACCGGATCCTCGGGCGCTGGCAGCGGTTCCTCGCCCACTCGATCCTGGGGATGGTGCGGCACATCGGAGGTGCCTCCATCGGCGACCTGCCCCGCCTGCCGTCTCAGCCAGGCGTCCTTGTGGTCATGAACCACCAATCCGTGCTGGACATCCCGCTGGTGGTCGCTGCCCACGACGACCTCTATCCCGTGATCGTAACGCGGGCTCGGTACAGTCGAGGGAAGCCTGTAATCTCACATATGGTCCGACTTTATCAATACCCCGTGGTCGATCCCAGGGCAACCGTGCGGGGCCACCTGAGCACCCTCGCGGAGGTCGCTCGGGAGGCCACGACGCCCGTCGTCATCTACCCGGAGGGGACGCGAAGCCGGGACGGCCAGATCGGCGCGTGGAAGCGCCGGGGCCTCAAGGTCATCCTGGAGAGTCGACAGTGGAGCGTGTACCTGGTGGTGGCGGACGGTCTCTGGCAGGTCGCCCGCCTCGATGACTTCGTGCGATCCGTGTCGTCCGTTCGGGCGCGAATCGTCCGGCTGGGGCCTTTCACATCCCCGGCCCCGGGAGAGTCCATGGAAGACTTCATGGATGAGATGAAGGAGCGCATGCAAGAGGCCCTCGAGGAGCTTCGGGCCGCGTCCCCGGAATGACCTCCGAGACCGACGAGCTGCTCGCGGGGCTCCGGGACGCGACCGGGGAGCACCTGGCCGCCGTCGTCCTCTTCGGGTCTCGTCTCGTGGGCACCAATCCGGACGCCCACTCGGCCTACGACCTGGTTCTGATCGTGGACGCCTACCGGCCTTTCCACCGGGCGCTCCGGCGCGCGGGCATCCGCTCCCGGCCGGCGTGGCTCCTGACCGCCCTGGCCCGGGTGCTGCCTCCCAACGTCATCGTCTACCTGCCCCGCGGGACGGAGGGACCCGTGGCCAAGTGCATGGTGCTGGCCC
>DASWKP010000367.1:0-7874 GCA_036396575.1 Longimicrobiales bacterium
ATCAGGTTGCCGAACCGCTCCTCGATGATCCGCCGCTTGACCTTCTGGGTGGGCGTCAGAGCCCCGTTCGCGATGGTGAACTCCTCGGTCAGGACGGCGACCTTCTTGGGCATCTCGTAGGGGGCCAGGTCGTCCAGGCCGCCCAGTATCTCCGTCTGGATCAGCCCCTGCACCCTCGGGTCGCTCACGAGCTCGGCCCGGGAGGCGGCGGAAATGCCATTGGAGGTGGCCCAGGCCTCGAGGCGCCCGAAATCCGGGACCAACAGGAGGGCGCAGAACTTCCGCCGATCACCCACCATGACGATCTGCTCGACGTACGGATTGGTCTTCAGGCGGTTCTCGATCGGTTGGGGCGCGACGTTCTTTCCTCCCGCCGTGACGATGAGGTCCTTCTTCCGGTCCGTGATGCGCAGGAATCCGTCCCGGTCCAGGAGACCGATGTCGCCCGTGTGGAACCACCCGTCGGGATCGATGGCCTCCGCCGTGGCCTCCGGGTTGCCGTAGTACCCCTTCATAACCTGGGGCCCCCTCACGAGGATCTCGCCGTCCGCGGCGATGCGGATCTCGGTCCCGGCCACCGGCTTCCCCACCGTGCCGATGCGGAAGTCCCGCTCCGTGTTCACGTTGGTGACGGGGCTCGTCTCCGTGAGGCCGTACCCCTCCAGGATGGTGAGCCCCACCGAGTAGAAGAAACGGTTGATCTCGGGCTCGAGCGGCGCGCCTCCGCTGACGAAGAAGCGGAGCCGCCCCCCCACCCGACCCCGGATCTTGCGAAGGACCACCCGATCCGCCACGCCGCGCACGAAGCGCAGCACGGCCGTGGGCCTGCGGCCCGCCAGCCTCTCGTCTGCCCAGGCGCCCGCCACCTCCCGGGCCCAGTGCAGGAGGACACCCTTCACGCCCCGTGCCCCCAGCACGGCGTTGTAGACCTTCTCGTACAGCCGAGGCACCGACACCACGATGGTGGGCCCCACCTTCTCCATGTCGTCCACCGCGGTGTGGATGTCGTGGGCGTAGGTGATGGTGCAGCCCGCGCTGAACAGGAGGTAGTCCACCATCCTCTGGAAGACGTGGCAAAGGGGCAGGAAGGACAGCGTCTCGTCCGTGTCCCGCACCTGGAGGGCGATGGCCGACGCCCGCACGTTGCTGTACAGGTTGTTGTGGGTGAGCATCACCCCCTTGGGGGAGCCCGTGGTGCCGGACGTGTAGATCAGCGTTGCCAGGTCGTGCGGCTCGCACCCGAGTGCCGCCGCGCGGAACGCTTCGTCCGGCACCTCGCTCATGCGCTCCCGGCCCATCTCCAGGAATCGCTCCCAGGAGAGGACTCCCTCCGGGAGCTGCCCGGGGTCGTCATAGACCACGACCCTCACGTCCTGGGAACACTCGCCCGCCGCCTCGACGGCCTTGTCCATCTGCTCGCGGTCGCTGACGAACACGAGCTTCGCTCCGGAATCCTCGAGGATATACGCCACCTGGCTCGGAAGCAGAGTCGCGTAGATCGGCACGTCCGGCACCCCGGCGCAGATGCAGCCGTAGTCCGACAGAGCCCACTCGGGCCGGTTGTCCGACAGGATGGCGACCCGGTCGCCGCGCTGGATGCCGAGGGCCTGGAGCCCCCCCGTGACCTGGCGGACGAGGGCACGGGCCTCCCGGTGGGAGATACTCCTGAGCTCGTCGGTGTCACCCACGAAGGCTCGGAAGGCGGGGGCGTCGCCGAAGCGGTCCACCGTCTCCAGGAAGAGCTGGGCCAGGGTCCCCTCGGGGAGCTCGGCTTCGTTGGCGAAGTAGTCGATGTCGGCCATGGCGGCTCCCGAGGGAGGGATCAGCCCCGCTCGATCGCTATATCCACCTCGAGGTCCGGCCGCAGCGAGTGGATGGCACTGCAGTACGTCTCGCGGGACAAGGCCACCGCACGCTCGACATGAGCCTGGTCCTCGGGACCCGGACCCTTCACCCGGAACACGAAGCGAATGGCCCTGTAGCGCCGGGGGTTGGTCTCCACACGCTGCCCGGTGACCAGTACCTCCAGCGCCTCCAGGGGGACCCTGGACTTGCCCAGGATGTGACAGATGTCGGCACCCATACACGCGCCCACCCCCAGGAGCACCGTGTCCATGGGAGAGGGACCCTCCCCCGAGTCACCGTCGATCGTGATCGCGGGCGCGCGTCCATTGCCGGCGGTAAAGACCAGATTCCGCCCCGTCCACTCCAGGCGGACGTCATTCGTCGTGGAAGCCATGGTTTCGGAGAGTGTCGGCTACGAGGAATCGTCGGCGCGCTGCCCCGTGAGCTCCGCCAGGGCGCTACGGGCGTGTGCGATGTGCTCGCCCGCCTCCGGATCGGGGGGCGCGTGGGCGAGAAAAGCGCGCAGATGCTCCTCGGCGCCGCTCTCCTGGCCGGACCGCAGGAACAGGAAAGCCAGGCCGTAGTGGGCTCCCGGCGCCTCCGGGTACTTCTGGAGCACGTGGCGATACGTCTTGACCGCCTCGTCGGTCATGCCGATGCGCGTGTACGCGATGGCGATCTGCTGGAGGATGACGGGATCACCCGGAGCCTCCTTGAGCGCGAGGCGAAACGACGTGAGCGCCTCGTGGTACTTCCCCTCCGCCAGGAGGTCGAGGCCCTCATCGTAGTAGTCGGGACGGTCGCGGTCATCGCCGCCGAAGAGCTTGTTCCACCAGGTCATGAAGGAAACTACTCCGGCCCGAAAACGGGCGCAAATTCCAGGCGGTTCAGGAGTTATCCAACCTCGGGCCGAGCAGGACGGGCAGAGAAACGCCGAATAACGGCCTGCTGGGAGGACCGATCACCCGGGCCACCAGGACCCCATCCTCGTGGGCCAACACCTCCAGCCCGCGCACCACCACGGCGATCCGAAGCCCCTCACCGGCCTCGTGGGCCACCAGCCGCCCTCCCCATGCCAGGACCCGGATCGCCTCGTCCAGGGCGTCTCTGTCGTCGCCAGGGTCCAGGGCTACGCCCCGGAACGTCGCGTTCCGGAACGGAATGCTGTCCAGGTGAGCGACGACGGAACTCACCCCCGCCAACGGCTCCCCGGCCACGAGCCCGGAAGCCACGGTCACCACCTCGAGCCCATCCACCAGGGCCGCCAGGTGCCCCGCCGGCCCGGTCCGGTTCCCCGCGAGCATAACCCATGGCGGACCCTCGGTGACGCCCAGGAAGGCCGCCAACCTGACCGCCTCCTCGCGGGAAGAAGGCTTCGGCTCCGCGGCCACCGCCAGGGGCGCTCGGGGCGGGGACCGAAGGTCAGCCACCCCCGACGTCACCGGGTAGCGCTCCCGGCAGTTGGAGCAGCCCAGCACCCCGCTCCACACACGGTGGTCCTCCACGCGGTCCGCCAGCAGGATCAACCCGAAGTCCGGACCGCACCGGGGACAGCGCAGACGATCGATGAGGAGAGAGTGCATGGCGGCGCGGGCTCCGTCAGCCGTCGGAGGGCCGGAGGTGGGCGGGTGCCCAGGCCGGCACCGGGCCGTACTGGGCCCACTGGTTCGGGCTCTCCCAGACACGCGTGAACAGGAGCCCCCTGGCGTGGGTTTCGGGAAGTCGCTTCTTCAGCTCGTCCCAGAACCAGCGGGCCTGGTTCTCGGCGCTGGTCTCCACGCCGTGGAACGCCGGTAGCTCGTTCAGGTTCTCGTGATCCAGCTCGTCGGCCAGCGCCCGCAGCTCCCTCTTCAGGTCGACGAAGTCGAACGCGATGCCCGCCCGGTCCAGCTCCTCGGCCTGCAGAGCCGCTTCCACCACGTAGCGGTGGCCGTGGAGGCGGCTGCACTTGCCCTCGTAGTTCACCAGCGCGTGGGCCGCGTCGTAGTGGGCCTGAACGCATACCGTGTACATGGTTTCCTCGGCTCCTTGGCTGCGCTCGGCCGGCCGGATCAGCTCCGCTCGACCGCCAGGAAGGGCAGGTGCACGCCCGGCGGGCGCGTCACCGCGAACAGGATGGCCTCGGCCACATCCTCGGGGCGGAGCATGTCCTCCCTCCCCGGCAGGTGCGGGTGAGCGTCCGGTTGGAAGGGGTCCCAGATGGTCGTGTCCGTGGCCGCGGGCTCCACCAGGCACGCCCGGACGCCCGTGCCCCGGACCTCCTCCAGGAGGACTTCATGGAGCCCCCGGAGCCCGAACTTGGAAGCGGCGTAGGCGCCGTTGCCTGGAAAGGCCTTGCGGCACGCCACGGAGCCCACGTTGACGATGAAGCCGCTCCCGCGCGCCAGCATGTCGGGCAGGAGGGCCCGGATCACCAGGAAGGGTGCGCGCAGGTTGGCGGTCACGTTGCGGTCGAAGACCTCCACCGAGGTCTCCGCCAGGGGCGCCAGGTCGAAGACGCCGGCGGCGTTCACGACCACGTTCGGCGGCCCACCCAGGGTCTCCGTGAGCTGATCCAGCGCCCCCCACACGTCCGCGTCGTCCGACAGGTCCATCGGCCACGCCCGACCACCCGTTTCCGCCGCCGCATCCTCCAGGAGATCGGCGCTGCGGGCCGTGACATGCACGCGCGCGCCGGCCCCGGCCAGGACCCTCGCGACGGCCCGGCCGATCCCGCGGCTCGCCCCGGTGACCAGGGCCGTGCTCCCGTCGAGCCGCCGCTCGTCGCTCGCCATCGCCGGACCCTCAGGACAGGGGGTTGTGGGTGGTCATGGTGAGGCGCAGGAACTCGTCCCGCGTGGCGGGATCGTCCAGGAACGCCCCCCGCATGGCCGACGTGATGGTCTTCGAGTTCTGCTTCTGCACCCCCCGCATCATCATGCACAGGTGGTAGGCCTCGATGACCACCCCCACCCCCTGGGGATGGATGATGTCCCAGAGCGACTGCGCGATCTGCTCCGTCAAGCGCTCCTGGACCTGGAAGCGCCGGGAGAAGACCTCAACCAGGCGGGCGGTCTTCGACAGCCCCATGATCCTGCCGTCGGGGATGTACGCCACATGAACCTTGCCGAAGAAGGGCAGGAGGTGATGCTCGCACAAGGAGTACACCTCGATGTCCTTGACCAGCACCATGTTGCGGTGGCACTCCTCGAAGAGGGCGTCGCCGACGACCTCCCGCGGGCTCTGGCGGTACCCCCGGGTGAGGAAGCACATCGCCTTGTGCACCCGCTCGGGCGTCCGGCGCATTCCCTCCCGTTCCGGGTCGTCCCCCAGTCGGCGGATCATCTCCGCCACCAGCTCCTCGTAGGGAACGCCGGCCAGGCGCAGGGAGGGCTCCCCGAGATCGTCCGCGGGCATGTCCTCCTCGACCAGCGCCAGCTCCTCGTCCACGACGTCCGCGTCCGCTTTCGTCGTCTCGCTCAAGACCGCCTCCCCGGGCTCAGAGCCCATCCTCACTCCCCTGTGTACTCCACGCAGTTGCGGGGCGTCTCCCACAGAACGACACGCTCCAACCGGACGCCGGGAGGGAGGGCACCGTCCAGCCGCTCCCAGATGGCCACCGCGAAGTTCTCCGTGGAGGGGATGCGCGCGGCCAGCCACGGCACCTCCAGGTTCAGGTTGCGGTGGTCCACGTCGGCCACCACCCGCCGCTCCACGAGGTCCTTCAGGTACTTGAGGTCCACCACGTAGCCGGTCTCGGGATCCACCGGACCCGCCACGGTCACGTCCAGCTCGTAGTTGTGGCCGTGCCAGTTGGGGTTCGAGCAATCGCCGAAGACATCGGCGTTGCGTTCGTCGCTCCACTCCTCGCGAAAGAGCCTATGCGCCGCGCTGAAGTGGAGGCGCCGGGTGACCCGGACCTCGGGCATGGTTGACCTTCCAGTTGGGGCCCACATCCTCGACGCGAGGCTACCCGATGCCGGGGCGTTGGGTCCGCGGCCCGCGTCCGGCCTCAGCCGTACCGGCCCTCGATGTAGTCCGCCGTCTCCGGCTCCCGCGGGGTGAGGAAGACCTCCGCCGTGGGCCCGTCCTCCATCACTCGACCCATAAGCATGAAGGCGCAGTCGTCGCTGGCCCTGCGGGCCTGGGCCATGTTGTGGGTCACGATCAGGATCGTGTAGTCGCGGCGAAGCCCCCAGATAAGAGACTCGAGCGCCTCGGTGGCCGCCGGATCCAGCGCCGACGTGGGCTCGTCCATGAGCAGGACGGCGGGCTTCAGGGGCAGGAGCCGGGCGATACAGAGCTTCTGCTGCTCCTCCAGGGACAGGGACGTGGCCTTGCGATTCAGCCGGTCCTTGACGTCGTTCCAGAGAAGGACCTGGCCAAGGGCCGCCTCGACCAGCTCGTCCTCTTCCGAGCGGGACGCGGGCCGCGTCCGGTGGATGCGGTGACCGAAGAGGACGTTGTCCCGGATGGACAGGGGGAGGGGGTTGGGCCGCTGGAAGACCATTCCCACCTCCTTGCGGAGTTGAGCCAACTCCACCTCGGGAGCCAACACGTCGTGGCCGAGGACCTTCACGCTGCCCTCGGTGCGCACGTAGCTCCCGAGGCGCTCGTGGATGCGGTTGACGCTCCTCAACAGGGTGGTCTTTCCGCACCCCGACGGCCCGATGAGGGAGGTGATCCTGCCCTGTGCCACCTCCAGGCTCACGCGGAAGAGGGCCTGGAAGTCCCCGTACCAGAGGCTCAGGTCCCGGACACTGATGGCGACGGAGTCCCCCTCAGCCAAAGCGGCCCTCCACGTAGTCCCGGGTGCGTTGGTCCGCGACCGTCCCGGTGAAGAACTCCTCGGTCTCTCCAACCTCCACCAGCTCTCCCTGGAGAAAGAAGGCGGTGCGGTCGGCGAGGCGCCGAGCCTGCTGCACCAGGTTCGTAACCAGGATGATGGTCATCTCGT
Organism: Longimicrobiales bacterium; assembly: GCA_036396575.1. GTDB lineage: Bacteria > Gemmatimonadota > Gemmatimonadetes > Longimicrobiales > Gaopeijiaceae > DASWKP01. The sequence goes on from DASWKP010000367.1 coordinate 6,782, forward strand.
GCTTGAGCTCCGCGAGGACGTCCTCGATGCGCATGGTGGTGACGGGATCCACGGCGATGGAGAACTCGTCCAGGAGGAGCAGCTCGGGATCCTGGGACAGGGCCCGGGCGATGGTCAGCCGCTGCTGCTGGCCGCCGGACAGGAGGCTCCCCAGGGCCCTGAGGCGATCCTTGACCTCGTCCCACAGGGCCGCCCGCCGCAGGCTCCGCTCCACGATCTCGTCCAGTCGGGTCTTGTCCCTGACGCCCGCCAGGCGGGGAGCCAGGGCCACGTTGTCGTAGACGCTCATGGGCAGGCCGACCGGAAGCGGAAAGACGACTCCGATGCGGCGGCGAAGGGCGTAGGCGTTCCGCACCGTGTGGATGTCCCGGCCGCCGAACAGGATGGTCCCCTCCACGGACATGTGGACGTCGAACTCATCCATGAGGTTGAGCGTGCGCAGGAAGCTCGTCTTGCCGCTGTTGGCGGGTCCGATGATCCCGAAGATCTCGTGCTCCCTGACGTCCAGATCGATGCCGCGCAGGACCGTCCGGTCGCCATAGCGGACGCTGAGGCCCCGCACCGATACCATGGGGGTGGCCGCCGCGACCGAGGTCACCACTTCTTCTTCCCGCGCAGGTGGACCCGGAAGCCGATCGACAGCGCGTTCATGACCAGCACCATCGATATGAGGACCAGGGCCACCCCGTAGGGCAACGCCTCGGGAACGTTGGGCACCGTCGTGGAGATCACGAACAGGTGGAGCGACATGGCCATGGTCTGGTCCATGACGCTCTGGGGCAGGAAGGGGATGAACGCGGCGGCCCCCGTGAACATGATGGGCGCCGTCTCTCCCGCCGTCCGGGACACCTCGAGAATGACCCCCGTGAGGATGCCGCTGATCGCGTTGGGCAGCACGACGCGGCGGATCGTCTGCCAGCGGGTGGCGCCCATGCTCCAGCACGCCTCCCTGAAGGCCATGGGCACGGACTGAAGGGATTCCTTCGTCGCCACGATGACCACGGGCAGGGCCATGATGGCCAGCGTGAGGCTGGCGGCCAGGATGCTGGTGCCGAACCGGAAGAAGAGCACGAAGGCGCCGACCCCGAAGAGG
>DASWKP010000368.1:0-4489 GCA_036396575.1 Longimicrobiales bacterium
CCACGGAGAGCCGGACCAGGCCATCGCTGACGCCCTGGGACTGCCGCGCCTCGATAGGCACGGAGGCGTGGGTCATGAGGGCCGGGATGGAGATGAGGGACTCCACGCCCCCGAGGCTCTCGGCGAGTTGGAAGATCCGGGTACCCTGCGCCAGGGAACGAGCCCGCTCCTCGCTCCCGACGTCCACCGAGATCATGCCCGTGAACCCCGTCATCTGGCGTCTGGCCAGTTCGTGCTGGGGATGGGAAGCAAGGCCAGGGTAGTGGACGCGGACCGAGGCTGGGTGCCCCTCCAGGAAGCGGGCCACCGCGAGACCGTTGTTGTTGTGGGCGGCCATGCGCAGGTGGAGCGTCTTGGTGCCGCGCAGGCACAGCCACGCGTCCATCGGGCCCGGTACCGCCCCGGAGGACTTGCGAACGAAACGGACTTCTTCGGCCAGGTCGTCGTCGTTGACGACGAGGATGCCGCCGATGATGTCCGAATGACCGTTCAGGTACTTGGTGCTTGAATGGACCACGATGTCCGCGCCAAACTCCAGAGGTCGCTGGTTGAAGGGCGACGCGAACGTGTTGTCCACCATGAGGAGGGCCCCGGTCCCATGCGCGATGCGTGCCGCCTCGGCCAGGTCGCACAGCCTCATCATCGGGTTGGTGGGCGTCTCCACGTGGACCAGGCGGGTCTCGGGCCGGACGGCGGCCGCCATGGCCTCGGGATCCCGCGAATCCACGAACGTGAAGTCGAGGCCGAGCTTGGACAGGACCCGCGTGAACAGGCGCGTCGTCCCCCCGTACGTGTTCTCTTCGCTCACGATATGATCGCCGGCGGAGAGCCGCTTGACCACGGCCTCGATCGCCGCCAGCCCCGACGAGAAAGCGACCCCGTGGCGGCCCCCCTCCAGCGCGGCGACGTTCCGCTCGAGGGCCTCTCGCGTTGGATTGGCGACGCGGGCGTAGTCGTAGCCCCCCTTGGGTTTGGCCACCTCTGGTTGAACGTAGGTCGAGGTCTGGAAGATGGGGGGCATGATGGCCCCGGTGGTCGGTTCTGGCTCCTGGCCGGCGTGGACGGCCCGGGTCCCGAAGCCGGTGTCGGACATGTCAAGCAAGGGGGCTCTCCAGGGTAGTGGATGGGGATGTCGCATGGATGATGCCGGCGGTTCACGGCAATGTAGCGACGGGAGGACGGAGGGGCATGGCCCGTCCACGGACGTCGGGGCACGTCGGCCGGGGAACGGGTCCGCTTCGCGTTGACGCCTCCTCCGGCGTTCGGCTAGCTTCCGCCCGGCCGGCGGTCCGGGCACCCTCCCTCGCCGCTCCGTGGGGCGCGAATCGCACTGGCCGCGATCACCCACGCTCACGAGGTCGTCGAGTCCATGCCAGTGACCCTTCCCGAAGGCCTGATGGTCAGCGTTTCGGGTATCCGGGGCCAAGTCGGCTCACCCCTCACGCCCGAGTTGGTCGCGGCGGTCGCGGCCTATTTCGGAGACTTCCTGAAACGCGAAGGGTCGGGCGACCACATCTGCGTCGGCAGGGACTCCAGGACATCGGGACCGATGTTCGAAGCGGCGGTGGTCGCGGGGCTCCAGTCCGTGGGTTGCCGCGTCACGACCCTGGGGATCGTTCCCACCCCGACGCTGCTCCTCGCCGTGGAACACCACGGGGCCGCCGGGGGCGTTTGCGTGACCGCCTCGCACAACCCGGCGGAGTGGAACGCCCTGAAGCTCGTCTCCTCCGAAGGCATGTTTCTGGACGCCGACCTGGCGGCGCGCTTCCAGGCCTTCCTCGCGGAGTCAGAGGCCGGCCGGGCGCCGTGGGACGGCCTTGGAACCGTCGCGAGCGATCCGGGCGCGGTGGACCGACACCTCAACCGGATTCTGGAGCTGCCCCAGCTCGACCGGAGGGAGTTGAAGAAGAAGGGCATCCGTGTGGCGCTGGACTGCGTGCGGGGGGCCGGCGGGGTCATGGTTCCGGAGCTGCTGGAGCGGCTGGGTTGCCACGTGGCCGCCATGGACACCGAGCCCGACGGGCGCTTTCCCCGGGATCCCGAACCGACGGCCCGGAATCTCCGGGCTCTGGGGCAGCTCGTGAGGGGGTCGGGCGCGGACGTGGGCCTGGCCTTGGATCCCGACGCCGACCGCCTGTCCCTGGTGGACGAGCGCGGCGAGCCTCTGGGTGAGGATCTCACGCTCGCTCTGGCTGCCGACGTCGTTCTGCGCAGGACGCCCGGGCCCGTGGTGACGAACCTGTCCACCAGTCAGGTGGTAGAGGACGTGGCCCGCGCCCACGGGGCGCCCTGTCATCGGGCCCCGGTCGGGGAGGTCAACGTGGCCCGACGCATGCAGTCCGAAGCTGCCGTGGTCGGTGGAGAGGGCAACGGCGGCGTGATCCTCCCCGAGGTCCACTGGACGCGCGACGCGCCGGTGGGTGCGGCCCTGGTCCTCCAGTACCTTGTGGACGTGGAGGAGCCCCTGTCGGTTGCGGTGGGCCGGCTGCCCTCCTACGCCATCGTCAAGGAGAAGTTGGCTTTCCCCCGGGAGGCACTGGAGGAAGCTTACCAGACGTTGGAGGAGGACATGGCCGCCGAGGAGCGCGACCGCACGGACGGGCTGCGCCTGGCGTGGCCCAGGAAGGGGGCGTGGCTGCACGTGCGCCCCTCGGGCACCGAGCCGGTGGTCCGCCTCATCGCCGAGGCGAGGGACCAGGCCGCCGCGAAGGAGCTTGTCCAGAGGGCCGGGGGAGTGCTGGAGGGAGTTCTCTAGAACGCTCGAACCAGAAGGACCATATGTGCGGAATCGTCGGATATCTGGGCCCCAAGCAGGCGGGTCCCGTCCTCATAGAGGGTCTGCGTCGCCTCGAATACCGGGGGTACGACTCGGCCGGGGTGAGCATCCTCAATGGCACCGGGCTGCATACGGTCAAGCAGGCGGGGAAGATCGCCGAGCTCGTGGCCGCGCTCGACGGAGCCATGCCCACCGGGACGTGTGGAATCGGGCACACCCGCTGGGCAACCCACGGCGTGCCGAATCAGGTCAACGCCCACCCCCTGATGAACCGGGACCACGACATCGCCCTGGTGCACAACGGCATCATCGAGAACTCCTCGGCGCTGCGGCGGAAGCTCGTCGAGATCGGCTACGAGTTCGTGAGCGACACCGATACCGAGACCGTGGTCCACCTCATCGACCACGCCTTCGGAAACGGCGCCATCACGCTGGAGGACGCGGTGGCCTTGGCCCTCGACCAGATCGACGGCGCGTACGGCATCGCGGTGGTCGCCGCCCGGGACCCGGACAAGATCGTGGTGGCGCGAAACGGAAGCCCGCTGCTCCTGGGGGTCGGCGACGACGGCGAATACCTGGTGGGCTCCGACGTGGCGGCGGTCATCGCCCACACCCGCGACGTGGTGTACCTGGACGACGGTGACCACGCGGTGGTGGAACGGAGTGGCTACCGCACCTTCCACAGGACACGGGGAGCCGTCCGCCGGGCGGTTCACCAGGTCACGTGGGACCTGGAGGCCATCGAGAAGGGCGGGTTCGAGCACTTCATGCTCAAGGAGATCTTCGAGCAGCCGTCGAGCCTGAGGGACGTGGTCCGGGGCCGGCTGCTGTTGGAGGAGGGGGACGCCAAGCTGGGGGGGATCACCCTGTCCGACGAGGATCTCCTCGCCATCGACCGCATCATCATCACCGCGTGCGGCACGAGCTGGCACGCGGCCCTCATCGGGGAATACATGCTGGAAGAGCTCGCCGGCATCCCGGTGGAGGTGGAGTACGCCTCGGAGTTCCGGTACCGCAACCCGGTGATCCGGGAGGGTACGCTCGTCCTGGCCATCAGTCAGTCCGGAGAAACCGCGGACACGCGCGCGGCCCTTCTCGAGGCGAAGCGGCGTGGAGCGCGCACCATGGGCATCGTCAACGTCGTGGGGTCCACCATCGCCCGGGAGACCGACTTCGGTGTCTACCTCCACGCAGGCCCGGAGATCGGCGTAGCCTCCACCAAGGCTTTCACGAGTCAGATCGTGGCCCTGGCCCTGGTGACCCTGTACCTGGCCCGCCGGAGGAGCATGTCGGTGGTGCGCGGCCGGGAAGTGGTACGCGCCATCCAGGAACTGCCCGGTCTGGTGGAGGAGACCCTGAAGCTCAACGATGTCCTCCGGGACCTGGCCGAGGTCTACCGGGACGCGCCCAACTTCCTCTATCTCGGGCGGGGCTTTCAGTTCCCGGTGGCACTGGAGGGGGCGCTCAAGCTCAAGGAGGTGAGCTATATCCACGCGGAGGGATACCCCGCCGCCGAGATGAAGCATGGCCCCATCGCCCTCATCGACGAGAACATGCCGGTGGTGGTCATGGCCCCTACGGACACCGTGTTCGGCAAGGTGGTGTCCAACATCGAGGAGGTGAAGGCGCGGAACGGGAAGATCATCGCGGTGGTCAGCAACGGGGCCTCCGAGTTGGTGGACAAGGTGGACCACCTCATCGAGGTCCCCCAGA
>DASWKP010000369.1:0-3419 GCA_036396575.1 Longimicrobiales bacterium
CTCCACCTTCTCCACCCGAAGGTGGGCCCGGGCCCGTGAGGCGAGCTGGGGAAGGTGGGTTATGACGAACACCTGGTGGAGTCGGGCCACCTGGGCAAGCTTCTCCGCCACTCCGGTGGCGACGACTCCGCCGATGCCGGCGTCGATCTCGTCGAAGACCAGCGTCGGCACCCGATCCACCCGGGCCAGGATGGACTTGAGCGCGAGCATGATGCGGGACAGCTCTCCGCCGCTGGCCACCCGGGCCAGGGGCCTCGGCTCGAACCCCGGGTTGACCGCTACCCGAAACTCGACGGACTCGCCCCCGTGGGGCCCGGGCCGCGGCAGCGCGTCCAGGCCCACCTCGAACACGCCCCCCGGCATCCCCAGCTCCGGGAGAACGTCCATGACCTCCCCGGCAAGGCGCGCGGAAGCCTCGGTGCGGGCGGCCGTGAGGCGTTGCGCCTCCTCAACGAGCCGCCGCTGAAGCTCGGCCAGGCGTACCTCCAGATGTTCGATGTCGTGCTCCGTCCCCCTCAGCTCGTCGAGCTCAGCCCGGACGCGCTCGCCCGTCTCCATGACGTCTGTCAGCTCGGGACCGTACTTGCGCCTCAGGCGGAAGAGCAGGTCCTGGCGGCGCCGGACCTCTTCCAGCCGGCCCGGATCCTGCTCGACCTCGCTGGCGTAGTCGCCCAGCGCGCGGCCAGCCTCGACCACGCGATGATACGCCTCCTCCAGAGAAACACCGTGCTCGGCCAGCGACGGATCGAATCCGGCCACGCGAGCCAGCATCTCCCGGGCCTCGGCGAGGCCTTCGGCCACCGAGTCATCCCCTTCGTAGAGGAGCTCGTGGAGCCGAGCGGATGTCTCAGCCAGCTCTCGCGCGTGCTCCAGGCGGCGGGCCTCGCCGTCCAGGCCGCCATCCGCCTCCGCGTCGATGCCGGCCGCGTCGATCTCGTCGAGCTGAAAGCGGAGGAAGTCCGCCTGCGCCTCCAGTTCCCGCCGCCGGACCTCCTGGCGCTCCCGCTCCTCCTCCAGCTCCCTGACGCCCTCGTGGAGATGCCCGACCGAGGCGGCCAGCTCCTGGGCCTCCGCGTACGCGTCGAGAACCTGACGCTGTTCGTCCCGCCGGACCAGCGTCTGATGCTCGTGCTGTCCGTGGAGGTCCACCAGAGCCGATCCCAGCTCCCAGACCACCGTGGCCGTCGCCGGGGAGCCCCCCACCCAGGCGCGGCTGCGGCCCTCCGCGTGGACCTCCCGCTTGAGGATGAGGAGGTCGGGATCCACGTCGTAGCCCAACTCATCGAGCCGCGCCTGGAGCGCCGGGCACTCGGTGATGTCGAAGACGGCCTCCACCACGGCGCGGTCGGCGCCCGTCCGGACCACGTCCGGGGAGGCGCGCTCGCCGAGCAGGAGAGAGAGGGCTCCAACGACGATGGACTTTCCCGCTCCGGTCTCGCCCGTGAGCACGTTGAGGCCCGGACCCACCTGGAGGGAGAGGTCGTCGATGACCGCGTAGCCCTGGATGCGCAGCTCGAGCAGCATGGTCCCAATGATCGAAGGCGGGATGCGCCGGGGCAATGGCGGAAAGGGGCCGAGGCGACGCGGATGCGACACTGGCAACGAACGGGCGGTCCGCTAGATGCGTTCCTGGGCACGGATCGCCCAATTGAGCTTACGCCGCAACGTGGAGAAGAAGGTCTGTCCGGAGAAGCGGACCATGAGGATGCCGCGGGCGCCCCTCTCCACCACGACCGAGTCGCCGGGGGTCAGGCGCGCGGCCACCTGCCCGTCCGCCGTGAGCACCAGGTCCTGGGGGCGGTCGAGCGCGCGAATGCGGATGCGCGCGTCCGTGGGCACCACCAACGGGCGCACCGCCAGCGTGTGGGGGCAGATCGCCGTTATCGTGATGCACTCCACGCTGGGCACGACGATGGGCCCGCCGGCTGACATCGAGTAGGCGGTGGACCCCGTGGGCGTGGATACGATGACGCCATCCGCGGAGAAGCTCCCGATCTCCTCCTCCTGTCCCTCGTGACCGACGTACAGGTCCAGGCGGGTTACCCTGGCCGCGCCACCCTTGTGGATGACGAAGTCGTTGAGGGCAAAGAACCCGCCGTCCACGAATCGACCCTCGTCTGAGATCACGGTTGCTTCGAGCGTGAACCGCCGGTCCAGCTCGAAGTTCCCCATGGCCAGGCGATCGAGGGCAGTCTCCAGCTCGTCCTCGCCCGCCGCCGTGAGAAAGCCCAGGTGGCCGACGTTGACACCCAGGACAGGGATGTCCCGGCCCACGGTGAGTCGGCTGGCCCTCAGGAGGGTGCCGTCGCCCCCGAGGGCCAGGACCACGTCCACGGGCTCCTCGTCCAGCAGGAGGGGAAGGGAGCCCTCCGGGGCGTGGGGCAGCGTGCTCTCTTCGTACCGCACGTCCGCTCCTCTGGAGGCGGCGAAGAGGCGCACCCGGTCCAGCGCGGGGCCCAGGCCCTCGTAGCTTCTGCGGGCGACGACGCCGATGCGGGTCAGAGGCACTGGCGTCGAGGCGGCTCCATCAGGGCTCACGCGCTTTCCAGCGCCGAGGAGCGCCTGGGCTCCGCGCGCCCGGCCAACTCCAGCGCCACGGCATGGATCCCGTCGGAGTCGAGCCCCATCTCGGCCAGGAGTTCCTTGCGGCCTCCGTGCTCCACGAAGCGGTCCGGCATACCCATGGACGCCACGGCGGGAGCTACGTCCTGGCGGAAGCCGTCGATCTCCCGGGCCATGAAGGCGCCGAACCCGTTGGTTTCGGACGCCTCCTCCACGGTGAGGATGGCCCGGTGCCCGGCCACCACCCTCTCGAAGACGGCCCGGTCGTAGGGCTTGAGGTAACGGCAGTTCACCACGGTGGCGCTCACTCCGTCGGACGCCAGGCGCTGGGCCGCCTCCAGGGAGGGCAGCACCATGGTCCCCACCGCGAGGATCACGAGGTCCCGGCCCTCCCGAAGCACGTCCCAGGTGCCGTAGGGCACGGCCTCCACTTCGGCCATCGGCGGCACCTCCGCCGGTACAGCATCCCGGGGCCAGCGGATACTGAACGGGCCCGACGTGTGGTCGACGCCCGCCCGGAGCAGCCCCAGCAACTCCGTGCCGTCCCTGGGGGCCGTGACCGTCATTCCCGGAACCGCCAGCATGTAGGCCACGTCGAAGGCCCCGTGATGCGTGGGGCCGTCCTCTCCGGCGACGCCCGCGCGGTCCATGCAGAAGACCACGGGGAGGTCCTGGAGGGCCACGTCGTGGACGATGGAGTCGAAGGCCCGCTGGAGGAAGGTGGAGTAGATGGCCACCACCGGCCGGATGCCCTGGGTGGCCAGACCGGCCGCGAAAGTGACCCCGTGCCCCTCCGCGATGCCCACGTCGAAGTACCGGGCGGGATGGGCGTCCCAGAACAGGTTGGTGCTGGTTCC
>DASWKP010000370.1:0-2179 GCA_036396575.1 Longimicrobiales bacterium
AAGCGGACGCCGGGAAGGCCGTAGGCGTTCAGGCGCGCCGCGAGGTCGGGTCCGTCGAGCCAGGGCGCGCCGATGACCTGGAAGGCCTCGCCGGTGCCTCGGCCCACGGACAGGGGCGTCCCCTCGAACAGGCACGTACCGGGATAGTGGAGAGCGCTCGTCACGCTGGGCATGTTCGGGGACGGGGGACGCCACGGGAGTCCGGTATCCCGGAACGCCATGTCCCGGCGCCAGCCGTCGGCGGGCACCACCCGCAGCTCCACGTCCACACCGAACTCGCCCACGTAGAGGCGCGCCAACTCCGCCGGGGTCATGCCATGGCGCATGGGGACGGGATACAGGCCCACGAACGTGGCGAACGCGGGGTCCAGCACCGTGCCCTGAACGTGGACGCCGTCGATGGGATTCGGCCGATCCAGGACCACGAAGGGGATGTCCCGGGCGCCGGCCTCCTCCATGGCATAGGCCATGCTGTAGACGTACGTGTAGTAGCGGGCGCCCACGTCCTGCATGTCGAAGAGGAGCACGTCGACGCCGTCCAGGCTTCCCTCGGGAGGTCGCCGGCTGGACGTGTAGAGGGAGTAGATGGGTAGGCCGGTGCCGGGGTCCGTGGAGTCCTCCACGCGCTCCCCGGCCTCGGCGGTGCCCCGGATGCCGTGCTCCGGGCCGTAGAGGGCCACCAGCTCGACGTCGGGATGGTCGTTCAGGAGGTCGATCGTGGAGGTGGCGTCCCGGCCCGATCCGGTCGGAGCCGGGGCGATGCCGGTGTGATTGGTGATCAATCCCACGCGCCGCCCCCGCACGAGGTGCAGAGAGTCGGTCAGGAGCACGTGGATGCCAGGACGTACGGGGGGGGCGGTCTCGCCGGTGGCGGAGCCGCCGTGGGAGGGGTCGCCGGGGCACGCAAGCAGTGCGAGGACCAGCGCCGCGAGGGAGGATTGTGGCCCCATCCGCAAGCTCATAACTTCGGTTTCGCCTTCCTCCTGGGCCGTTCCCGGGCGCCGCGGGGTGGATCGATCGAGAAGCAGGTGCGCCGCAGTCCCGTCAACATCGGCCGATGCCGAGCTGTCGTCAACGCGAGGAAGGCCCCGTTCCAGAATCCGACAAGGCCGCCAGCCCGCGCATGCGCGAACTCCATGATAGCAGGCCCCTTTCGGGGGGTCTCCGCACCCGCGCGGGAACGATAGCGCTCCCGCCGACAGTCCGGGCGGCGACGCCGCCGCGACCGCGGCTTCCGATGCGATTGACGGCCTTCGGCCTGGTGGTGGCATTGACATCCGTGGGCGGTTGCGCCGGCTACCGCCCCCCCGCCGAGGGGGAGCCCGAGCCTTCGTCCCCGGAGCGGGAGGCGGCAGGCACGGCGGAGGCCCCCGAGCCGCCGGACGCGCTCCCGGAGCCCGAGGCGGTGGAGCCCGACGCCGAGCCCGGTGAGTTCGAGCCTGAAGAGCCCGCGTCCGAGGAGAGCGCGCCACCGACCTGGTCCGAGAAGACCCTGGCGGGGCTGAGCCTGGCGGAAAAGGTGGGGCAGATGATCATGCCCTGGGTCCTCGGCGACTTCGCGCCCGAAGGGACGGCCGCCCACGACCGCGTGGCGGATCTGGTGGAGACGTGGAAGGTGGGTGGCCTCATCATGAGCGTGGGTTCCCCCACGGACGTGGCGGTCAAGCTGAACGACCTCCAGCGGCACGCCGACGTGCCCCTCCTGGTGGCCGCGGACCTGGAAACCGGGGCGGGCTTCCGCCTGAGCGGCTCCATCCACTCGCCGACCAACATCGTGCTGGGCGGCGCCACCAACTTCCCGTCCCTCATGGCGGTGGGCGCCACGGGCGCGCCCAGCCTGGCGCACGACATGGGCCGCATCACCGCCGTGGAGGCCCGGGCGGTGGGCATCCACGTGCCCTTCGCGCCCGTCCTCGACGTCAACAACAACCCGGACAACCCCATCATCAACACCCGCTCGTTCGGCGAGAACCCCCGGGACGTGGCGATCCTGGGGGCCTCCTTCGTCCGGGGTGTGCAGGAGCACGGCGCCATCGCCACCGGCAAGCACTTCCCGGGCCACGGCGACACCAACGTCGATTCCCACATGGGGCTCCCGGTGATCCGCGTCGACCGGGCCCGTCTGGACACGCTGGAACTGCGGCCCTTCCAGGCCGCCATCGACGCGGGCATGGGCGGG
>DASWKP010000371.1:0-8602 GCA_036396575.1 Longimicrobiales bacterium
GACCGACGGTGCCGGGCGCTATCGCCTGTGCCCTCCGGCCGGGGCGGGCAAGGTGGAGTTCCAGACGTATCTCATGGGGCGCTGGGAGCGCCACGGCGATGTCGAGATTCCGGGACTGGCCCTGGTCATCCAGGACCTGGAGGTCACGCTGCCCTCGAGCACCCGCACGTCGAGCGACGTGATTCAACAGCGGATCCTCCAGGAGGCGGCGGCCAGGACTCTGGGGGATCTTCGCGGCGAGATCCTCGACCGGGAAAACGATGTTCCCCTGCGGTACGCGGTGGTACGGCTCCAGGGCACGGCGCACCAGACGGTCAGCGACGCGGATGGCCGGTTCGTGCTGAGTGATCTCAACCCCGACATCTACACGCTGGAGATCCGCAGCCTGGGGTACGAAGTCGTGACGGAGCCCATCGAGGTCCCGGCGGGGCAGGATGTGTTCCTGGGTCTTCGCGTCGCCCCGCAGGCCGTGGAGGTCGAAGGGCTGGTGGTCACCGCTCGGGCTTCGGCGGAGCAGACCCTCCGGATGACGCCGTTCCAGCGCAGCATCGCGTACGGCGAGATCATGGCCCGGGAGGAGGAGCGGGGCGCGTGGACCTACGAGGCGCTCCGCCGTGCCGCGCCGGGAGTCCGGATCACGGAGCGCTACACCGAAGCGAGCGGGACCATACTGTGCATCGAGACGAACCGCAGGGTCCAGAGCTTCTCGGGCGGATGCGCCAACGCGCAGGTGGTGGTGGACGGCATGCGTATGCCCCCCGATGAAGGGCCCCGGTTCCTCCGCGACACGCCCGTGTCCGAGATCGAGAGCATCGAGTTCATCTCGCCCGTCCACGCCCAGATCCTCTACGGCATCGGCGGCGACACTGCCAACGGGGTCGTGGTGGTCTACACCCGGGGGAAGGGGCCGTATGCCTCGCCTCTGAGGAATCGCTGAGCGCGGCCGAAGCAACGGGTGGACCCGTCCAGGGATCTACGGGATATTGATAGGCTCAGCCGCGGGCGCCAGGCCGGGTCCGCGGGCCTGGAACCGCAACCCAACTGGACGGATGATGGTCGACCGAGCCCGGCGCCAGAGACGGCGCCTTCTCGCCCTCGTAGCGATGGCCGCGGGGGCCGTGTCGTGCACGGATTCCACCTCGGGCGCTCCCTGGTGCGCCGTCGACGACCCGGACGCCGTTCTCCGCGTCAACGGGCCCGAGGAGCGGCCCATGATGCTCCGGGCCGCGTGGCGTCAGCGCGGTGCCGATCCACGGAACAGCTTCGGCCGGCCCTTCGACCTCACGGTTCGGTCCGACGGCTGGACGGCGGTGGCGGACCTGGGGCTCCGGGCTCCCATCCTGCTCTCTCCCTCCGGCAACTGGAACGGGCCCGCCGTGGAGGCGGGGTCCGGAGAGAACCAGATCGGCGTACCGGGCTCGGTGCGCTGGTCCGCCGGCGGGAACCTCCTCGTTGCCGACCCCACGGCCGCCAAGATCCTCGAGGTCCCGGTGCCCGGCGCGGTCGTGACTGGACGGCTGGACCTTTCGGGAGAGGCCGCCACGCGCTATCGCGCCGTGTCGGGCCTCCGGGAGTTCCTCCTGGGGTCCGACGGACTGCTCGTCGAGCGCCGGTGGTTCAACCAGGGACCGGGGGCTGAAGGTATCGGCACGGCGGGCCTGGTGTCGTATGACGTCGTGTCGGGGACCGGGCCGGACACGCTGATGTCGGTGGAGACCCGGTTCGTTCGGGGGGTGGGCCTGGCGGGCTACTCTCCGGGCCACCTCCAGCCCCTCATGGGGGCCGGACCCGGGGGCGCCATCGCTCTGGCCGGAGACATCCCCGAGTACAGGGTGCGCATCCTGGGCTCCGACCGGACCGACTCCCTGGTGGTGTGCCGCACCGTGGATGCCCTGCCTCTGAGCGACGACGAGCGCGGGCAGGTGTCGGAAGGGGAGGAGGTGTCCAGGTCGATGGCGGCCCTCGCCGGGGCGCCGGTGGCGGAGCGACCCCTGGCCATGGGCCGCGTGTTCATCGGCGGTGACGGCCGGCTGTGGGTGCAGCGGCAACGGGAGCGCGTCACGACAGGGTATCCCGAGGGCGCCACCTACGACTTCTTCGCGCCGGGTGGCGAGTACGAGGGGACGGTCACGGCGCCTCCGGGCGCCATCCTGTTCGGTTCGGGAGGGGGTCTCGTCGTCGGTGTCTACCGCGATCCGGAGAACCGCCCCTGGGTCACCGGGTGGCATCTCGTGCGGGTCGACTGACGGGTCCCGATGCCGTGACGCCCGGACGGGGGACGCGCATCTCCACGGACGAGGCGCTTGCCCGCCCCCCGCTTCCGGCCACGGCGACGGTGCCGTACGGACCGAGCCCGCGCCAGACCGCCGAGCTGAGGCTCCCGGAAACGCCGGGTCCCCATCCCGTGGTCGTGGTGGTCCACGGCGGGTGTTGGAGGTCCATCGCCGACCGTCGCTACATGCAGGGCGTCGCGGCGGACCTGGTCCGCCATGGGTGGGCCACCTGGAACCTGGAGTTCCGCCGCGCCGACGACGCCGGAGGGGGGTGGCCCGGGACGTTCCTCGACGTGGCCGAGGGTACGGACCACCTCCGGGCCGTGGCGCCCGGCTTCGGCCTGGACGTGGGCCGAGTGGCCGCTCTGGGCCACTCCAGTGGCGGGCACCTGGCTCTGTGGCTCGCGGCGCGAAGAGGCTCCGCGTCGGGCTCGCTCCTATCGGCTCCGGACCCCCTCCCCCTCCGGGGCGCCGTCAGCCTCGCCGGGATCGCCGATCTGGCCCACTTCCAACGGTTGGACGAACGAGCGTGCCACGGGGGGGTCGAGCTCCTCCTGGGAGCCCCGCCCGAGGAGGTGCCGGAGCGGCTCGCGTCGGCGGATCCGGGCCACCTGCTGCCGCTGGGCGTGCCCCAGCTCCTGGTCCACGGCGCGGAGGATGCCGATGTGCCCCCGGCGCACGCCGAGGCGTACCGCGAGCGGGCCCTCGCCGCCGGGGACGACGTGGATCTCTCGCTCGTGGCGGGCGCGGGCCACTTCGAGGTCGTGGCGCCCTGGTGGGAGGGCTGGCCGGCGGTGCGCGGGCGGATCCTCGCATTCCTGACGCGGGTCGCGGCGACCCGCACCGTGACCTGACCGTGCATCACCTCCTGGTTGAGGCTCTGACGCTCGGCCCCGCGGCCTCGGGCCGCTCCCACCCGGACGGGGCCCGCGTGGACGTGCGCTCGGAGCCGGGCCTCCTCTGCTTCGAGCTGCTTCACGGGGACGACGGCCGGCTGCTGGCCCTGGCGTGGCAGATGGCGGCGAGCGAGACCCGGCCCTCGGGACTGCCCGGGCCCATCCCGTGGGTTGCCGGCCTGTCCGCCGTGGCGGTGGTGGAACCCACGGGCCTCACGGTCACGTGGCCGGATCCCATGGGGATGCCGACCCTTGGATTCCCGATGATGGGAGCGCTCGGCGTGCCCGGCCGGCGTGCGGGAGATCCGGACAGCGTCGCGAGGGCGATCCTGAGCCAGGCGGAGAGCGACGGGTGGGACAGGCGGCTGGCGGCCGCGTGCGACGCGGTGGTCGAGCAATCCCGCGAGGCCGGCTGGGCCATCGAAGAGGACGAATCGCTGGGCGACCCTTTCCCGGGGCGCGTGGCGCGGCTCCGGCGGGGCGACGGCGTGCGTACCGTGACGCTGTGTCTGGCTCTGGGCGTGGCGTCGCTGATCCTGCTCGAGCCCGCGCACGAGGCCGCGCACGAGGCCGCGTAGGGGACGCCGCCGGCCGGAGGCTATTCCGAGCTCAGCGCGGCCGCGGCGTCCACCCGGGTCGCTCGTCGCGCCGGCAGCCAACCGGACACCAGGCCCACGGCCAGGAAGACGAGAACGGCCACGCCGTACGCCACCGGGTCCCAGCTCTCCACCCCGAAGAGCAGCGAGTCCAGCAGGCGCGCTCCGGCGGCGGCCAGCGCCAGGCCCAGAACGACCCCGGGCAGGGTGACGGCCGCGGCGTGGCGGAGGACCATGGCCCGGACCCGCCCGGCGTCGGCTCCCAGGGCCATGCGGATGCCGATCTCCCGCCGGCGACTCGCCACCGACCCGGCCACGACGCCGTACGTCCCCACCAGGGACAGGAGGAGCGCGAGGACGGCGAAGGACCCCATGAGCACCGTGGCGAAGCGGTCCTGGGCCCGCGACCGTCCCACCACCTCCGTGAAGGGGCGGGGCCGGTAGAGCACGAGGTCCGGATCCAGCCCTCGCAGCTCCCCGCCGATCCGCTCGCGGAGCGCGCCCAGGTCTCCCTGCGCCCTCACGGTCTGGATCAGCGCCCAGTTGCGGTCGTCGGCATACTGGGCGTGCGGCACATACGTGTGCCTCGTGGCCCGCCCCCGGGCGTCCACGGGCACGTCCTCCACGACGCCCACGACGAGCCGGGGGCCACCGGCCACCCGGATCCGCTGGCCCAACGGGTCGACGTCCCCGAACACGTCGTCCACGGCGGTTCGGCTCAGCCAGGCCACGGGCTCGGCCTCAAGGTCCACATCCGAGGGGCTGCGGCCGCGGAGCACTTCCAGGCCGACCGATTCGAAGTAGTCTCCGGCGATGATGCGGATGTCGGAGCCGTACCAGTTGTCGTCCCCAGAGCTCGTCGCCGTGGGGTCCTCGGGATCCCAGTAGAAGCTCCAGATGTGGTAACGGCCGCTCACCGGCAGCCACGATACCGCGCCCGCCGCTTCCACGCCGGGCAGAGAGGCCACCCGAGTGTGCAGGCGCTCGTGGAACGCGTGGCGGTCGCTGCCCTCGGGGTAGCGCGCCACCGGGAGGTTCACCTCGTAGGTGAGGACGCCAGCCGGCTCCACCGTGAGGGGCACCCCCATGAGGGCGGTGAAGCTCCGGGTCAGGAGCGTGGCGCCGGCCACCAGCACGAGCGCGACGGCCACCTGCACCAGGACCAGCCCGTCGCGCACGCGCCGGGCCGTGCGTCCGGAGGTGGCGGCCCGGTCGCTGGTCCGGAGCACCTCCGCGGGGGCGGTGCGGGCCAGGCGCAGGGCCGGGGCCAAGCCGAAGGTGAGGAGCGCGACGGCGGTCGCGGCCAGGGCGAAGACGAACACGCCGGTGCCCAGCACGGGCTGGGTCGTCCCGGGCAGAGCGCCGGGCGCGAGCAGGAGCAGGCCACGGACGCCGCCCCACCCCAGGAGCAGACCCAGAGCGCCACCGGCACCGGCCAGGAGGGCGTTCTCCATCAGGACGGTCGCCGCGATGCGGCCTCGGCCGGACCCCAGCGCGGAGCGCACGGCCACGTCCCGGCCCCTCCCCAGCCCACGGGCCAGGACGAGGTTGGCCACGTTGAGGCAGGCCGTGAAGAGCACCAGCCCGGCTGCGCCCGCCAGGATGAGGAGCATGGTCCTCCGGGTGGCACCCACGACGTCCGCGTGCAGGGGCACCAGGATCGGGCCCCAGTCGCCGGCGTCGGGGTTGGCCTCCGCCAGGTGCCCGTACCGGGTGGTGGCCCGTTGCTGCGCGGCTTCCAGCGTCAGGCCCTCGGGAAGTCGCCCGATGCCGGAGAGGTAGAAGTTGCCCCAGTTGGTCAGGTTGCCGGTGAGGTCCTGAGGGATCCAGGCGTCCGCGTCGGGCCCGAAGGGATCCTCGAAGTCCGGTGGCATTACGCCCACCACCTCGTAGGGCAGGTCGTCGAGGCGGACGGTCCGCCCCAGGGCGGCGGGGTCCGCCTGGAAGAGCTCCTCCCACAGGCGGTTGCTCAGGATAACGACCGGAACCACCGAGCCTCTTACCGCCGCGGCCCCATCCCCCGGCTGGCCCAGGGTCTCCTCCTCCAGGAAGGTCCGGCCCAGGACCGGCTTCACGCCCAGCGTCTCGAAGTACCCCTGGGTGACGGGGACCACGGTGAGTCGCACCGGACGCTCGCCCCCGGTGAGGTCCACGCCGAGCTCCCGGTAGGTGTACAGCGCGCCGAAGCTCTCGAAGACGTCGCTCCAGGTCCGGTACGCCGCCACGGTGGGAGCTCGCAGGTAGAGGTCGCTGTACTCCGGGGGGCGGTCCGGCGGCGCCTCGTACACGCGCACCAGCCGCTCCGGCGTCCGGTAGGGCAGAGGCCGCATCATCACCGCTTCCAGTACGGTGTAGATGGCCGTGTTGGCACCCACGCCCAGGGCCAGTGTCAGCACGACGACGGCGGCGAAGCCCGGGGCCCGCGCAAGGCTCCGCGCCGCCCGGCGCGCTTCAGTCCACATCTCCATCCAATTCATCCACCACCTTCCTGTTCCCTGGCTCCCGTCTCCGCTTCGGTCCGCCCCGCGTCGAGCCGACGCGATCCGCCGTCCCGCCTGCGCGGGGTCGCCGAAGCGTCGGGCCAGCTCACCGGCGTCCACGCCGGCGGTCAGGCCATCCTCGAAGTGTGCTCTCAGGTCGGCCTCCACCTGGGACCGCTCGTGCAGCTCCAACCCGGCGGCGTCCAGGACCTCGCCCAGCAGGGCTTCGATCGCGTCCGGTAGACGCTTACGCGGGGTCACGGGGCGGCCTCCGCCCCGCCGGGACGCGGCGATACGCCCAGCCGGCGCAGCGCCTCCACGAGGGTCTCCCATTGGCCCCTCTGCTGGCGCAGGAAGCGCCGGCCCGCTGGAGTGACCTGGTAGTACTTCCGCATGCGACCCGATGGGGCCTCGCGCTTCTCGGGGCGCACCAGTCCCCGACCCTCCAGCTTGTAGAGAAGGGGGTAGACCGTGGACTGGCCCAGCTCCAGCAGGCCACCGGTGTCACGCTCCAGCGCCTCCACCAGCTCGTATCCGTACATCTCGCCCCGCTCCAGCAACGTGAGCACCGCCAGCGCCCCGGCGCCGCGGATCCACTCGGGCTCCAGCCCCATCTCTTCCTCCTCGGTGGAAGGGCCCTGCATCGCATACTATGTGACGCATAGGTTCTGACACGTTGGACGTCCGGGAAAGCAGGAAGGTTGGAAGCGGCGTTAGATTCGCACCCCCATGTTCCAATACGACCTCGATGCGACGGACGGACGGGCCCGGGCCGGGACCTTCCACACGCCCCATGGGCCCGTGGTCACCCCGGCGTTCATGCCCGTGGGCACCCTCGGCACGGTAAAGGGCGTGAGCCCCGAGGAGCTGGAGGGGCTGGGCGCTCATATGATCCTGGCCAACACGTACCACCTGTACCTGCGCCCGGGGCACGAGCTGGTGCGGGAGCTGGGCGGCCTCCACGCGTTCATGCGTTGGGATCGGCCCATCCTCACGGACTCGGGCGGCTATCAGGTTTTCTCTCTGGCGAAGATCAACTCCGTGCGGGACGACGGGGTGGTCTTCCAGAGCCACATCGACGGCTCGCGCCATCTGTTCACTCCGGAGGGCGTCATGGAGATCGAGCGGGCTCTGGGCGCCGACGTGATCATGGCCTTCGACGAGTGTGCCCCCGGGGGCGTGAGCCGGACGGACGCGGAGGTGGCCAACCTGCGCACCCTGGCGTGGCTGGAGCGGTGCAGGCGCCGCTTCCACGAGCTGGCCGGCGAGGGGGACGTCCCGCTCCAGAGCCTCTTTCCCGTACTCCAGGGCAACGTTTACGACGACCTCCGCAAGGCCCACGTCCGGCAGTTCCGTGAGGTGGGCGACTGGGACGGGTGGGGCATCGGCGGCCTGAGCGTGGGAGAGGCGAAGGAGGACATGTGGCGAGTGCTGGAGACCCTCGACGGAGAGATCCCGGAGGACCGGCCCCGCTATCTGATGGGGGTGGGCTATCCGGACGACCTCCTGCGCTCCATCGCGCGGGGGTGCGACCTGTTCGACTGCGTGGCGCCCACGCGCAACGCTCGCCACGGCACGGCCTGGACGTTCTCGGAGGGCCAGGTGAACCTCAAGGCGGCCCGTTTCCGCGCCGACCAGCGTCCCCTGGATCCCGGCTGCGACTGCCACGGTTGCAGCCGATACGACCGCGCGTACCTGCGCCACCTGCTCACGTCCGGCGAGCGCCTGGGGCACCGACTCGTGTCCATCCACAACCTTCGTTTCCTGGTGGCGCTGGCGGAGGAAGCGAGGACCCGGATCCAGGATGGCGGCTTCGCGTCCTGGTCGACCGATTGGCTGGAACGCTACAAGCGCACGGGGGTCTGATCCGGACTGAACGGGGCAGCCACAGGGCGTCCCCCCCACTTTCGAGAATTCCGGCCCGGCTCGCCGTCCCCGAGCCCGCGCCCGACCCGGAGTAGCTGGTGACCTATTCGGCCCTCGCAATCCTCATGACCCCCCGCCAGGGGGCCAACGGCACGATGGTCTTCATGATCAACGTGGTCATGATCATCGCCATCTTCTATTTCATCCTCATCCGGCCCCAGAGGAAGGAGCAGGAGCGGCACCGGGCCATGCTCGCCGCCATCAAGAAGGGCGACGAAGTCGTGACGGGCGGGGGGATCATCGGCATCGTGGTCCACGCCGAGGAGGACCGCCTGACCATCAAGTCCGGCGAGAACACGCGGCTCGTGGTGGAGCGCGCGCGGGTGGCCCGGGTCGTCGTCGACGACGCGGCCAAGGAGGCGAGCAAGGAGGCGGCCAGGACGGGCAAGGCCGCTCCGGGCGAGGGAAAGGCAAAGGGCAAGTAGGCAAGG
>DASWKP010000372.1:0-2023 GCA_036396575.1 Longimicrobiales bacterium
GACGCCTGACGGTAGGGACGGTGAAGGTCGATGGACCCCGCACAATCACTTCCTTCTGAGGACGACCAGTCGTCCGTCTCTGCCAACTGACGCGCCCTTGTCATCCCCCCCATACCCTCCATCTCTGGACCCTCCCACGCAACGACCGATCGCGATGCCTCGGCGTCTACGGAGTGACCCGCGTCACCTCCATGGTGAGCCAGCCTTCGATCCACGTCTCACCCCCGTCCAGGGAGCGATCCCCCTGCCAGCGGAAGTGGTCGGTCGTGATGTCGTAATACCGCACCCGCATGGCGAAGTGACGGCCCTGGGCATCGGTACCGTCCCACCACAGGTGCATCTCGCCGTCCTTCCACCCGGATAAGCTATGACAATGTCAGACTATTCACTTCACGCAAGAGGCCGCCAGGGAGGCCGCCAATGCCAGCGCTCCCGGCGCTGTGGGGCTCAGGGGAGCCAGAGCTCTCGCCAGCGCCAAGCTCACTCCGCCCTCAGCGCCACCGCCGGATCGATGCCCGCGGCCCGCCGCGCCGGCAGCCACGCCGCCAGCCCCGCCACCGCCGCCAACAGCCCCGCCACCCCCACATACGTCACCGGGTCCCACGGCTCCACGCCATAGAGGAGCGAGGCCAGGAAGCGGGCCGACAGCGCCGCCCCGGCCAGCCCCAACGCCACTCCCCACCCCACCAGGCGGAGGCCCTGCGCCACCACCAGGCTCACCACCTGGCCGGCGTCCGCCCCCACGGCCATGCGTACGCCCAGTTCGCCCCGGCGAACGGCCACGGAGTTGGCCACCACGCCATAAAGCCCCAGGCTGGCCAGGAGCAGCGCCGCCAGGGCGAAGGCGGCCACGAGGGAGGCGTTCAGGCGCTCACCGCCCAGGGATGCCTCGACGACGGCCCGTAGGGTGCGGACCTCGGCCAGCGGGAGACTCGGGTCCAGCTCGGCCACGAGGCCCCGCAGCGGAGCGACCAACGCTTCGGGATCTCCGGTCGTTCGGAGGGCCACGTACGCGGAACGCGGTAGCGCGTACTCGAAGGGCCGGTAGACCTGGCCCCGGTCGTCGCGATGCACATCGTAGGTGCGAGCCTGGTCCACGACGCCCGCGATGGTGAACGTGTCGGCGCCGATCCACAGCCGACCGCCGACCGCCGATCCGTCGGGATAGAAGCGCCTGGCCAGAACGTCGTCGACGAGCACGCCCCGGGTCACGGGCGCTCCCGCGCTCGCCAGAAACGGACTCCCCTCCAGGAGGCGGAGGCCGCCGGCCCGGACGAAGCCCGGGCTCACGTCGAAGACGTCCACCAGCGGCTGGTCCGTCTGCGCATCTCCGGTGTTCCCCGGGGCGCCCACGAACGTCACGCCGTTCTGGTTGGTCCCGCCCGCGCCCAGTGGGACCGCATTGGACACGCCCGCGGCCTCGACTCCGGGAAGGCCCGAAACGCGCTCCGCTAGGCGCCGGTGGAACTCGAGGACATCGGAGTCCTCGGGGTAGACCACGTCGTCCAGCGAGAAGCGGGCCGTCAGGGTGCCGGCGGCGTCGAAGCCCGGATCCGAGTTGAGCAGGGCCATCAGGCTGCGTCCCAGGAGTCCGGCTCCCACGAGCAGCACCATGGAAAGGGCCACCTGCGTCATCACCAGCCCGCCACGAGCCCGACTCCGGCGCCGGGAGCCTCCCGCCCGATTGCCCGACTCCCGGATGGCTCGGCCCGCGTCGATGGTCACGGCCCGCAGGAGCGGTCCGAGGGAGGCTCCCACGCCCAGGATCACGGCCACCAACACGGCCAGCCCGGCCGACGTGGCGTCGAGCCCGATCTCCGACGTCCTGGGCAGGGTGTCGGCTGCCACATGGCGCAGCCCGGCGGTGCCCCAGCCCGCCAGGACGAGGCCCACGACGGCTCCGCCCACCGAGAGAAGCAGGGCCTCGGAGAGCGCGTTCCAGGTCAGCGCGCCGCGCCCCGCCCCCAGCGTGGTGCGCACCGCGGTGTCGCGTTCCCGCACGGCCATGCGAGCGAGGAAGAGG
>DASWKP010000373.1:0-13849 GCA_036396575.1 Longimicrobiales bacterium
TGTCGCTCACCCGCCGGTGGTCAGCTTATGTTTTCGAGAGAAGATCCGGGCGCTGCATCCCGGTTCGTCCAGACAACCCTTCACACCGCCGACCCATGAAGGCCACCGACCTGCTGGAAGCCGCCGTCGACGACCTCGTAGAATGCTGGCCGTACATGCCCGTGCGCTCGATGGAGATGCTGCTGGGACTGGGTGACGGGGCCTACGAGGCCGTGGCAGACCGGTTCCTGCGCGAGACGGAGGACCCCGAGGGGAATCCCATCTGGCTCGGGATTCTCCTCGGGGTTTTCGGCCGCGCCGAAGCAACCCCGCTGTTGGTTCGGGCCATGGAGGTCGCCGGGCTCGATGACATCGTGCTCCCCATGGTGGCCAGCGAGGCCCTGGCCCGGATCGGCCCCGCGGCCGTCCCGGCGCTCTGCTCCTTCGTGAATGCGGCCGAGGGTGACGAGAAGATCATGGCCTACGGGGCCCTGGGCTGGATCGACGACGACGAGGCCCACGCCTGCCTGTTGGACGCCCTCCGGAGCGACCCCGAGCGGGCCGAGGTCGTGGCGGCAGCTTTGGCGGACCAGGGCCGGCCCGGCGCCGTGCCCGCCCTCTACGACGCCCTGTGCCGGGCGGACCCGTGGCAGCGCGAAGAGATGGAGGAGGCCCTGGTGGGCCTCCTCCACGGCGAGGCAGGGCTGTCGCCCCTCGGCAGGGACTGGAGACTCCGCTACCGCAGGGATCCCAGGCTTTCTCTACTGTTCCCGAATTGGCCGCTGATCGCGGTGTTCGCACGGCAGAGCGAGGAGCGCCGCCGGGTCACGCCCTCCGGGCCCACGCCCTCCCTGGACGAGCTTCGCGCCCGGAGCCCCGTGGGCGCATCGAAGGAACCGGAGCGCTGCGCGGACTGTGGGGAGCAGATTGAGGAGGGGATGGGGGTTGCGGTTTGCCCGTGCACCGCGGGCCCGGTCGCCCTGGCCCAGATGCGGCTTATCGAGGAGATCCTGTCGGACGAGGTCGACGACCTCTTCGACGTGCTCGACCTGGTGGACGAGGAGCTGGAGGAACTGCTCGAAAAGCCCGAACCGCGGCGACGTAAAGCCCGCAACAAACGAGAGGACGCCCTGGCTCGCACGCAGCTTATTCTGGGGGCATGCCGTTGGCTCATCGAGAGGGGCGTTGAGGATGCCTGGGAGGGCGTGGATGTCCTGGCGGACGAGGTGGCCCGCCTCGGGGAAGCCCCTGGCGAAGAATGGTTCGTCGAACCTCCGGAGGACGATTGGTTCGGCCACCCCGAGCCCGGGGCCAGCAAGCCCGGCGTCCCCGCCGCGGCGCTGGCCGGTCCCCGCGCGGGGCGGAACGACCCCTGCCCCTGCGGGAGCGGGCGCAAGTTCAAGAAGTGCTGCGGCAAGGCGGACGGATCCAAGGCCCTCGGGCCCGTCGAGTGGGGCCGGCGGCCCGAGCTGGTCACCATGGACGGCCAGCCCCTGTGCCTCACTCGCAGCCATTATGCCGTGAGCGACGAGGCCGCCCTGGTTGCGGTGTTGGCCGGGTGCCCCGAGTTGGACGAAGGGGAGGACGATCGTTCGTTCACCTGGGGAGTGGACCTGGACCAGGACGAAAAGCGGATACTCGGACACGTGAGGCTCGAGGACGGAGGTCTCGTCCTCGAGTGCTTGTCCGAGGAGCGCATGCGGGCCGGCCGGGCGTTGCTGGAGAGGGTGGCGGGACGGTGGCTGACCCACCGCGCGGACACGCTGCGGGATCCCTGGCAGGCCGCCGCGGAGGAGGCGGCCCGTGGTCCCTCGCGCCGGCCCCCTGGGAGTGATCTACCGCCGGAGGATGAGGCCGCGATCATGCAGCAGGTACTGGACCGCCACTATCGGAACTGGCCCGACGATCCCCTCCCCGCCCTGCGGGGTCGCACGGCCCGGGAGTGCGTCCGCACGGCGGCGGGCCGCGAAGAGGTGGCAGAGCTGCTGGCCTCCATGGAGGCGTTGGAGGCCCGCAAGCCACCGGTGCAGCGCTACGACTTCGGGTGGATGTGGAAGGAGCTTGGCATCGGGGAGCTGCGGTGAAGGGACGTCCGTCGCGCTCGATCATCAGGGACCCCTCGCCTCACCGCCAGGACACCCTCAAGCCGATCTGCGCCTGCCACTGGGAGTCCGGCGTGGCGTTCACCCAGGGCTCCGCAGGCCGGAGATTACCCTCCGCATCTCTGATGGGCAGGACGGCGCCTCCCCACCTGGCCTCGAGGAGGCCCGTGGGGCTGTCCTCGACGCGTCGGTCCGCCTCCAGAAGGGGCAGGGAGCTTCGGGCTTCCCGGATGTGGCCCCAACTTCCGTTGAGGAGGTTGAGCACGTTGACCACGTCCGCGTCGATGCGCACGTCGACGGGGCCCGCCGGGAAACGCTGGGACACCCGGAGGTCCAGGCGGTTCTGCCAGGGTGCCCGGCAAGCGTTTCGCGGGACCATGCGACCCGCGTAGGCGCTGAGGCACTCGTCGTTCCGGAGCGCGTTGGCCATCAGGATCGACGTGCCGGGGCCCTCCGAGGGAAAGAACGACAGCTCGTCTTCCCGTGGCAACCAGACGAGGTCGTTGTAGCGGTCCGAGGCGGCGCCCGAACCTGGATAACCGTCACCGTTGATGTCCGAACGGTATACGTACGAGAAGGGCAGGCCCGACTCCCCGGTGTAGAGGACCGAGATCTCGGTGCCCCGCAGCCCCGGAATCGGAGTGCCGGACAGCGCCACGACGACCTTGTGGGGACGGTCGAACCGGGAGGGTCTGAGATCCGGGCGGTTCGGGTGACCGACGGATCCGTTGAGCCCGAAGTTCGAGATCATGTCCGTGAACGTCAGGCTCATGCGGTCGTACGAGCGGGAGAAGGAGTAGCCGGCCTGAAAGCGGACGTGGTCGCTCAGCTCGCCCCGGAGCTCGGCGGAGACGGCCCAGGCGTGGTCGTCGGAGCGGTTGGTCGCCTGGAGCACGTGCCCGTACTCCGGGTGAAGGCGGGTCGGCGCGAACCCGGTTGCGGTGGGGACGCCGAAGTGGAGTCGGTTCCCGTAACCGCCGGTGTACCCGGCGTCGGGATCCGGATCCACCACGGCGGGGCCGATGTTCAGATCCTCCAGGAAGACCTGGTTGAGGGCCCGCGTGAAGATCACGCTCGCCGACGCCGTGAGCCGGTCCGTGATCTCCCGATCCGCGGCCAGGGACAGCTTGAGGTCCTGGGGGAACTGGAAGCCCTCGTCGAAAAGCGTGACCGTGCGGACGTAAGCGCCCGGCCTGGTCTGGACGCACTCGTCGGGAAGGGGGCCTCGCGGGTCGAACGGGGGAGCCCGGTTCGGTGCCGTCGCGTCCTCGATGTCCCGGCCCCCGTCGCAGACCAGCGTGACCGTGCGCAGCCCGTCGTTGGCGTAGGCGTTGGCAAGCCACACGAATGGGGGACGTCCCAGGAAGAGCCCCGCGCCTCCCCGGATCTGCGTCGTGCGCTCTCCGCCGCTCTGCCAGGTGAACCCGAAGCGGGGGCTGAAGAGGATCTGGCGCGAAGGCACCGTGTTGGTGCCTTTCCCGAACAGCCGTTGCACCTCGGCGTTGTCGGTGGGGCGATCCGGCACCACGGGCACGTCCATGCGGATGCCGTACCGTAGCGTGAGCCGGTCGTCGACCCGGAACTCGTCCTGGACGAAGCCGCTCACTTCCATGACGGAGAAGCGCACCCGGGGGTCGACGCCCTCCTGGAGGATCGTCCTCTCGTACCGGTGGGGAAGGCTGTCCGCCAGGTCCTGCATGGACAGGAAGCGGTAGCTGCCCGCCGAGCCCGGTAGGTAGAGGTGGTCGATGTCGTAGAGGGCGCCCCGGGCTCCGAACGTCACCGTGTGGTCCCCCCAGGCCGCAGTCAGGTGGTCCGCCAGCTCGACCATGGTCTGGTCGAGGTCGTTGGCCTGGCCCACGAGCTGGGAGCCGGCCCGGACGGGGCGGACCAGGACGGGGTCGTGGTCGGACGTGACCTCCACCTCCACCTGGGGCCACTCCACCGCCGGGGACGTCTCGTCCGAGGCGCGTTGAAGGCTGATCAGCAGCTCGTTGGACCAGGGCCCGTCCAGGGACGACAGGAACTGGACGGACGCCGTGTTCGTGGTCGATGTCCGGAAGACGGCGTTGGACGACAGCTCGTAGGCGTCGTAGGCCGTGCGGTTGGGCTGCGTGTCGTCCTCGGCGCGGGACAACACGTGCCGGGCCGTGAGGCGGTGGCGGTCGCTGATGCGCCAGTCCACGCGGCTGAAGACGTTGGCCAGGTCGCGGCGCAGGACGTACACGCCCGGGTCGCCGCCGTCCACGCCATAGACGTCCAGCTCGCTCAGGAGCCGGTCCATGGCGGAGGGCGTGATCCGGGGGAGGATCGGGTCGTCCCTCCCCAGGATGAGGCCGTCCGGAGGCTGGCTCCTGGACTCGATCTCCGCCGACACGAAGACGTGCGCCACGTCCCGGACCAGGGGTCCTCCCAGGCTGAAGCCGAAGATCTCCCTGGACACACCCGACGGGTCGGCCGTGCGTCCCCCGGGAAGCTCCAGTTTGCCCGTGAAGCTCTCTCCCCGGGCGTTGCCGAAGGCCGACCCCTCCCAGCGATTCGTGCCCGTCCGCGTCACCGCGTTCATCACCCCCCCGGTGAAGCCCGACAGCCGTACGTCGAAGGGGGCCACCAGAACCTCGTACTGGGCCACGGCGTCCAGGGGCAGGAGCTTGGCGCCCGCCTGGCCGCCGGGGATGCCTCCGGCGGTGAGGCCGAAGACGTCCTTCGCCGCGATGCCGTCTACCAGAAGGGCGTTGTAACGGTCGTTCTGCCCCGCCACGGAGAAGCCCTCCTCGGACGTCTTGACCATGGGGGAAAGGACCGCGAGCTGCGTCAGGTCCCGGGACAGGATGGGGATGGACTCCACGAGCGCCTGGTCCAGAAGCGTCACGGGCCCGATCTGGGAGCTCCGGAAGACCGCATCCCGGTCGAGGCGCACGCGGATACCCTCCACCGCGATGGCTTCGGTGCGCATCTCCACGTCCACCCGGAGGGTCTCGCCCACGCGGAGCTGGATGCCCTCCCGGCTCACGGCGGCGAAGCCGAAGGCGGTCAGGCTCAGCGTGTACGGCCCGCCGGGGCCCACGAGCCTGAGGACGAAGCCGCCCTCCGCGTCGGTCAGCGCCGCGTACCGGACCCCCGTGGACGCTTGGAGGAGCGTGACCTGCGCGGCCTCCACGGGGGCGCCGTCGGCCGCGAGCACCCGACCGGCCACCGCGGCCGTCGTGGTGCTCTGGGCGCCGAGGGCGCAGGGAAGGAGAACCAGGGTGAGCGGCACGAAACGGACGATGCTTCGGGCCATGCGCGCTCCGGGTGGTCGGAAGGTGAGCGGGTCGCCGGGCGACCCGCCCGGACCTAAGCCCCGCAACGGAAGCTGTCCAGAATCGTCTCGAGCTGAATCATGTACTCGAACTTGTCCTTCCCGGGCGCGTAGAGCCACGCGTCCAGAAGGTAGAGCCGGTCCTGCGCGGGGCATTCCACCGTCTGGACGATCAGGGGACCCGCCGCGGGCCAAGCGGCGCCCGGAGCGTTCTGCCACGTCGCCTGGAAGCGGAAGGCCGGGGTGCCGCGATGTTCGAAAGACTGCTCCTGCGCCAGGCCCAGGTCCACGACCTGGGGTTCGTTGTAGTAGCTCCCGGCAAGCGCGTTCCTCCACGCCAACAACGAGTCGAGCTCCATGGTCTCCGGAATGGGCGTGCGCCAGGTGACCATGAACTGGCGGATGAGCTCCGAAGGATGGGGGTTGTCGTTGCGGAAGAGGAAGACCGAGTCCATCCGGTCCCAGTAGTACACCTCCGGCAGGAGCAGGGAGAAGCCTGCGGCAAGCCGGAGCGTGTCGGCCAGCGCGCTGTCCCGTCCCGACAGGAACATGCGGCTGATGGCCCGCTGCCGATACATGGTCAGGTAGATGTCACGCAGCTCTGACAGATGGTCCAGGATGGCGTGCGCGTCGTCGCCCTCGCCCAGGACCACCGCCGTGACGATCTGGTTCCTGACCCACACGTCGGTGACCTGAAACACGCCCTCCGGTGGGCCGGCGCCCCTCGGGCGTCTGGCCAGGGCGGCGGCCATCCAAGGGTCGTCCGCGGTGCCGAAGAGGAGGATCTGGCGGAACTTGCGCAGGTTGCCCCACTCGGGCCGTTCCGGGTCCTGGAACGTGACGGTGAAGACCTCCTCACGGGCCACGGTGGTGCTGATATGAGGCTCGAGGGCGGTGAAGACCGAATCCTGGACGGCCTCCCAGGTCCCGGGACGGGTGGCGACGATGATGCTGTTGAAATCGCCGAACGCGAGCTGGTTGTCGCCGCAGGCGGACGAGCCCAGGAGGAGCAGGGTCGCGAGACGGGCCGCGGTGATGGGGCGCATGGGTCGACTCCGAACGTCGGGGGTGTGGGCCGCGTCGTGTCTCGTGTCTCTACGCCCGGGAAGGCCCGAGGTTGCGGGAAGGCGGGGCGCGGTCCTCACTCCGACTCCCCTGGAGGGGGCCCCAGGTTCCGCTCCAGGAGCGCCGTGGGGTCCGGATCCCGGTCCATGAAGGCGCGGAACAGCTCCTCGGGCGCCTCGCTGTCTCCCCGGGTGAGGACGGCGTCCACGAAGGCTCGCCCAGTCTCCCGGTTGAAGATCCCCTCCTTCCGGAAGCGCGTGAAGGCGTCGGCGTCCAGCACCTCCGACCACACGTAGCTGTAGTAGGACGCGGCGTAGCCGCCGGAGAAGAGGTGTGTGAATGATGCGAGGATGTTGTAGTCGGCGAACTCGGGTCCCGGCGAGAAATCGAGGAAGCGCTCGCGCGCGAAGGCCATGACGTCCTCCGCGGTGTGGCCGTCGGCCTCCGGCGCCATCTCCCCGTGGAGCGCCAGGTCCACCGTGCCGAAGCCGAGCTGGCGCATCTGGGCCCAACCTCCCATGAAGCGCCGGGCTCGGATCATGCGCTCGAAGAGGTCCTGCGGGAGAGGCTCGCCCGTACGCCAGTGGCGCCCGAACAGGTCCAGGGCCTCCCGCTCCCAGGTCCAGTTCTCCATGAACTGACTGGGCAGCTCCACGAAGTCCCACGCCACGTTGATGCCAGCCCGGCCTCGGACGGGCACGCGAGAGGTGCAGTGGTGCAGCAGGTGGCCGAACTCGTGGAAGATGGTCTGGACCTCTCGATGGGTCAGGAGCGAGGGCTCGTCCCCGTCGGGGGGAGTGAAGTTCCCGCACACCACGCCCAGGTGGGGCTCGAAGCCTCCGTCGGCGGTGGGGCCCCCGGTGATGAAGTCGTTCATCCACGCGCCCTGCCGCTTCTCCTTGCGCGGGAACCAGTCCGTATAGAAAGCACCCAGACGCGTGCCGTCGCATTCGAACAGGTCGAAGTAGCGCACGTCGGAGTGCCACACCTCCTCGATGTCGACGGCTTCGACGGCGAAGCCGAAGACCCGTTCCACGACCTGGAACAGCCCCTCCATGACCTGCTCGAGCCGGAAATAGGGGCGGAGCATCTCGTCGTCGAGGTCGTACTCCTTCTTGCGGAGGTCTTCGCTCACGAAGGCCACGTCCCAGGGACGGAGGCAATCCAGCCCCAGGGTGTGGGCGTGCGCCCGTAGGTCGGCCACGTCCCGAGCCCAGTAGGGGCGGGTGCGGGCCACCAGATCCGCCTCGAACGCCACCGCGTGGGCGCCGCTCCCGGCCATGTGGTCCTCCAGGCGGTAGTCGGGGAAGGAGTCGTACCCCAGGAGGCGGGCCATCTCGTGGCGGAGGGTCAGGATGCGCAGGAGCAGGGGCCGGTTGTCCAGCTCTCCCTCGCGGCAGCGGAGGGTGAATCCGGAAAAGACCTCCTTCCGGATCTCCCGGTCGCGAACGTGCTTGAGCACCGGTTCCACCGAGGGGTAGTCCAGGGTGAGGAGCCAGCCGTCCACACCCTTGTCCCGGGCCTTCGCCCGAGCCCGGCTCAGGGCTCCGGGGGGCAGTCCGTCCAGTCGGCCGACGTCGTCCACGGGACGCTCCCAGCCCACCGTGGCGTCCAGCACATTCTCGCTGAACTTCTGGGAAAGCTGGGCCAACTCCACCTTGAGCTCCTCCAGCCGCTGGCGCCGGTCGGCGGGCAGGTCGGCGCCGGCGCGCCTGAACTGCTGGAGCGTCTTGTCCAGGTGGCGGCGGCGCACGCCCTCCAGCCGACCGGCCTCGGGCGTGCGAGCAAACGCCTTCATGCGGTCCCACAGCTCCCCGTTCAGAGGGAGCCTCGTCCAGAACGCGCTCATCTCCGGCAGGACCACGTTGTACGCCTCTCTGAACGCCGGGGTCTCCGCCACGGACAGGAGGTGGCTCGCCGGGGCGATGCGTTCTTCGACCCAGCGGGTGATGTCGTCCAGGGCGTCGAGGGTGTTGTCGTACGTCCGGGGGCCGTCCTGTCCGGCCAGAGTGTCGATGCGGGCCTGGCCCGCGGCGAGGACCTGCCGCACGCCCGGCTCCACGTGCTGGGCTTCGATGAGGTGGAACGGGATGCGGTAGGATTCGGACAGGAGGGGGTTCTGGAAGTCGCTCACGAATCACTCACGTGGGGTGGGCCAGGACATCTCCGAGTTGGAGCTCTCGTCCCGGGTAGAGGTCGATGTCGAGGTGCACGCGGTCCGGCTGGAAGAGCAGCACCACCGTCGATCCCAGGTGGAAAGCCATGATCTCCTCGCCTCGTTCCACGTCGACCGGGGGATCGTAGATGCGGTCCGCCGGCACGTCGTCGGGCCGATTGGTCACCCAGGGCCTGTCGGTTCCCCCACCCCAGTCCGGGTCGAAAGCGGCGGAGATCCTCCCAACGTTGTACGCGCCCACGGCGATCACGGCAATCCGGCCATGCTTGCCGTCGAGGTGGCACAGCAGCCGCTCGTTCCTGGCGAAGAGGTCTTCCACGTGCGCGACGGAGGGTTCGTTGACGGGGAGGAGGGCGCCGGGCACATGGCGGGCCCGGCAGATGACGCCGGCGGCCGGCGCGTGGATCCGGTGGTAGTGCCGGGGGGAGAGGTAGAGGGTCAGGAAGAGGCCCCCCTCGAAGTCCGCGGCTTCCTGTCGATCGCGGAGGAGGGCTTCCGCCGCGTAGTCCCGGCCCTTGGCCTGGATGAGGCGGCCCGCGGAGATCTCGCCCATCTGCCCCAGGATGCCGTCAACGGGCGACGTGACGAGGTCGGGGTCCCCGGGCCACGCGCGGACGCCGGGCCGCAGGCGCCGCACGAAGAAGCGGTTGAGCGTCTCGTACTCCTCCAGCGGCAGCTCGGCCTCGCTCGCGTCGATGCCCAGGGCGGAAGCGAAGCGACCCAGAACCGTGCGCCGGAGCTTGCGTGGCAGAGGCACGTCGGCCAGTCGGCCCAGGCTTCGGCTCAGTCCCGCCTGGGGAAGACGGCCCACGAGCGCCAGGAGGGCGCGCCAGCGGCGCGAGGGCAGGTCGGGCGTAACGGCGGGGACGGTCATCGTGCTGCGTGGTACTCCCCCCGGAAGAAGGGGTGCCCACTCGCCCCTGCCGACGTCAGTCGTCTTTGAGTGCCTCCATCGGGTCGATGCGGGCCGCGAGGCGGGCGGGAACGAGAGCGGCCACCGCCGCCACGGCCGCCAGGAGGACCGCCACCGCCACGTAGGTTCCCGGATCCCGGGGCGGCACCTCCACCAGGAACGCGGCTACCGTGTCGCTGAGGAGGAGGGCCACGCCGGCTCCCGCGGCCAGGCCGGTCACCACCGGAGGAGCCAGCCCCGCCACCGCGTGGAGCATGACCCGTCCCCCGGACGCTCCAAGAGCGATGCGCAGGCCGATGCTCCGACGGCTCCGGGCAACTGTGTACGCCACCACCCCGCCGATGCCCAGGCCGGCCAGCACCAGGGCCAGAACCGCGAAGGCGCTGAAGAGCAGGGCGCCCAGGCTCTGGGGAGCGAGGGCCGCACCCACGAGGTCTTCGGCGGTCTGGAGGTAGAAGAAGGTCAGGTCCGGCTCCAGGGCCAGGAGCTCGCGGCGGAGCGCCGGCAGGAGGTCCGGAGCCTCACCGGAGGTGCGGGCGGCGAAGGTCACGGGTTGCCCCGCCAGGAGTCCCGGCGCGACGGTAGCCGGGAGGAGAGCGTGGTTGGCGGCTGGCTCGGCCACGTCCCGCCAGCGCTGGTCATGCACCACGCCTGCCACCACCACCCGTGTCTGGCCCAGGACCATCGCCCCCCCGGGCGCCGCGCCGGCCCAGTAGCGATCCGCCATGGTGCGGTTCACCAGGATGGTCCCCTCGGGCGCCGTCGCCGAAAGGGCATCCACCCCCTGATCCAGCCGCAGTCCCAGGCTCTCCAGAAAGCCGGGTCCCCCCACGACGAATTCCACGCGGATCTCCTCGTCGGCGGCGGGCTGGTATCCGTCGACCTCGGCGAGCGTCGCCGTGCTCCCGCCCACCTGGAACGGGACCTGGCTCCCGTAGCTGGCCGACGTCACGCCGGGAAGCGCCCCCACGCGGCTCCGCATGCGCTCGAGGAGCTCCACCGCCTCGTCCGGGGAATAGCCGAGGCCGCCCAGGTCGAAGCGCGCCAGAGCCAGGCCAGAGGCCTGGAAGCCCAGGTCCTGGGTCAGGCCGTTCCGCAGGGCGCGCAGGAATAGGCCTGAACCGACGAGCAGGACCAGGCACAGCGCCACCTGGGCCGCCACCAGCCCCTTGCGCAGCCGTCCTTCGCCCCGCGTTGCGGTGCCCACCTCCCCCCGGAGGGCGCCCTGGACGTCAGTGCGGATGGCCACCAGGGCGGGCACGAGGCCGAAGGCCAGGGCGGTGGCGCCCGCCAGCCCAAGGGTGAACAGGAGGACCCGCCCGTCCAACGCCACACCGATGTGGTCCAGGGAGACGCCGCCGGGCAGGGAGTAACGCGCCATGAGCCGAAGCAGGCCCGCGGCCACGGCCAGGCCCGCCAGCCCGCCGGCCCCGGCCAGGACCAGGCTCTCCGTGAGGAGCTGGGCGAGGACCCCGCCCCGCCCGGCACCCAGGGCGAAGCGCACCCCGATCTCCCGGCGCCGGGCGGTGGCCCGGGCGAGCAGCAGGTTGGCCAGGTTGGCGCACGCCAGGAGCAGGGAGAGGCCCACCACGCCGCCCAGGATCGTCATGAGCCGGGTCAGGTCGTCCCGGGCGAACTGGGGCAGGGCGTACCGCTGCAGGGGATCCACCGTGATGGAGCGCTCGCCCCGGTCCTCCGGGTACGCTTCGTTGAGGCCCGTGGCCACGGCCCGCATCTCCTCCTGGAGCGCGTCCGCCGTCGTGCCGGGCGCCATGCGCCCGACCAGGACGTCCATCCACCGAGTTCCCCGGTTGTCGAAGCGGTCGGTGCCGAAGCCGTCCACGAGCTGGCCCGTGGCCATCGGCAGGAACAGGTCGGGGTCTCCCGTGAGGCTCGTGCCCCGGAACCCTTCCGGGGCCACGCCCACGACCTCCACGGACACGCCGTTCATGCGAACGGAACGGCCCACCACGGCGGGGTCGCCCCCGAAGAAGTCCCGCCACGCGTGCCATGCCAGAACCGCCACCGGGGCGGGAGCCTCCACGTCGTGGTCCACCGGATCCAGGAGCCGGCCGGCGGCCGGTGCCACGCCCAGGAGAGCGAAGTAGTTGCCCGTGACCAGGTAGGCCGTGAGGCGGTTGGGGGGCGAGCCCGCTTCCCCGACGCTCAGGGAGGTGGAGGACCGGGCCGCAAGGTCCGAGAGGCCGTCCGCCAGCTCCAGGTAGTCCAGATAGTCGGGGTAGGAGCTCGAGCAACGGGGGTCCCCCGCCCGGCACGTGGTGTAGACGGCCACGAGCCCGTCGGGGTCCCGCACCGGCGGGGGGCGAAGGAAGACTCCCTCGGCCACCGAGAAGATGGCCGTGTTGGCCCCGATGCCCAGGGCCAGGGTCACCAGGACCGCCACCGTAAAGCCCGGACTCCGCGCGAGCCCCCGGGCGGCGAAACGCACGTCCCTCAGCCGATTCCCCATCCATCCCCTCCACGCGTTGGTGCGTTCAACGTGCTCCCGGAGCGCTTCACGCTCGATCCGGGTGCGGTCACCGAAGGCGGCCTCGGCCCGGCGGCGCGCCTCGTCCGCGTCCATGCCCTCGGCCTCGAGCTCCCGGGCGCGTTCCTCCAGGTAGAAGCCGATCTCGTCGCGGATCTCGTCGCGGAGGCGGTCGTCCAGACGGCTCCGGCCGCCGGGGCCGTCCACGCCGCCGTCCTGGCCGCCGTCCACGCCGCCGTCCTGGCCACCGCCTCGGCGATAGCGTCCCACCTACTCCTCCCCGAGCGCGCGCTGGGACTCCACACTCAGCCCCGGGCCAGCACGGAGCGCACCGCGTCCGAGTACTCGGTCCAACGCCGCGCCTCGGCGTCCAGTTGGCCCGCCCCCGCTTCGGTGAGGCGGTAGAACTTCGCCCGGCGACCGGTGTCCGTGCGGCCCCAGGCGGAGCGCAGCAGACCCTTGCGGTCCAGGCGGTGCAGGGCCGGGTACAGGGCACCCTCCTCCACGTCCAGGACGCCCTCGCTGCCTTCCCGGATCTGCTTGCCGATGGCGTAGCCGTGCAGCGGCCCGCCCGTGAGCGTGCGCAGGACGAGAAGCTCCAGCGTGCCGGTGAAGAGGTCGCTTCCGCTCATGGGGGTCGCCTGATGTGAGAAGACGTGTCGCCGGCCGGGTTCGCTTCGGCCGACCCCTGGTTCACTCAGGTAACGTAGAGGATGACACCTAAATCGACAAGGGATGCGTCAGTCAGGGGTTTCGTCGTCGCCCGTCTCGTGGCCCTCCGGGCCGCGCCACCCGAACCGCCGGAAGTCGATACGGCCCCGGTCGAACTCCACGTCTTCCGCCCGCAGGAGCGCGCGCTGGAGCGCCGGAAGCCCGGGGGAACCCTTGATGGAGATCTCGCCGTTGCGGTTCACCACCCGCCACCACGGAACCTCGGTCTCCTCGGGGAGGGCGCGCAGGGCCTGGCCCACGCCGCGGGCCGCCCGGGGGGACCCCAGCAGAGCGGCCACCCCCCCATAGCTCACTACGTGGCCCGGGGGGATGGCCAGGACCAGGTCGTAGACCCGGTCCGCGAAGGAGCGGGCCTTGTCCCCTCGGGTCATCGCCGCGTCGTCCCGCCGCCGATGCCCGACGCACGCGCACGGGCGTCGGGGCGCACCGGCCCGCTCCAGCGCCTGGCCAACCTGTCCGTCACGCGGTTCCTCCAGTTCGGAGCGGCGTGCCTGACCCCGCCCGCGGGCTCGACGGGCCTCGAGGGCGGGACCTGACCATTCTTACGGGCTCGGTGCCCTCGGTGGCCAGAGTGGCGGGCAAGCTCGCGGTGGACGAGGGCTTGCCGCGCTGTCAGCTCGGACATCTTCACGTGGCCGGCCCTTGACATCCTGTGGCCCGCGTTTAACGTGGCGGCGATGACCTATGGCCATCCGGCGACGGAGCGGCCAATCGCGCACCACCGGCTTGGAGGGGCACCGGAATGAACGACGGCGCTCTCGGCACCCTGGAACCGATCCTCGGGATGGACGACGACGAGGACTGGGACGACGAGGACGAGTATGAGGCCGAGGAGGAGGACGAGGACGAGGACGACGAGGACTGGGATGAGGATGAGGAGTGGGACGATGACGAGGAGTGGGAGGAGGACGACGAGGAGTGGGATGACGACTGGGAGTGACGTCCTGGCTCGCCTTCAGCGCTCGATGGGCGCTCTGACCAGGTTGCCCCACTCCGTCCAGGAACCGTCGTAGTTGCGCACGTCGTCGAAGCCGAGCAGGTACGTCAGCACGAACCAGGTGTGGGACGAGCGCTCTCCGATGCGGCAGTATGC
>DASWKP010000374.1:0-17844 GCA_036396575.1 Longimicrobiales bacterium
GGCCTGCTGCTTGCCCGGTGGACGCCCCACGAGTCCATGGCGGCGGAAGGCGCGGTTGAGGGCAACCCGGAGGGCGGCGGCGGCGGCACCATGGAGACGGCCGCCCCGGCCGGGGGCGCGGGGCCCGGTGAGGGTGGCGCGGGACGGTTCGAGTTGGCACCCGGCGGCCGCCTCGTCCTGGTGGCCATCGCGCTATCGGGGATGACGGCACTGGGCTCCGAGGTGGTATGGACCCGCCTCCTGTCGCTGTCTCTGGGCGCGACCGTCTACACGTTCTCGATCATCCTGGCCGCTTTCCTTCTGGGGATCGGCCTGGGAAGCGCCGCGGGGTCGGCGTGGGCCCGCTCCGTCAAGGACGCCCGCCGGGCGCTGGGGTGGTGCCAGCTCGGGGTGGTGGCGGGGCTGGCGTGGGCGGCCTACTGCGCGACCGAGGCCATCCCCCATTGGCCGGTGGACCCCACCCTCGCGACCGGCGAGTACGTGAGGTTCGGCTTCCAGTTCGACCTGGTGCGTTGCCTCGTGTGCGCCCTGCCCGCTGCCTTCTTCTGGGGCGCGAGCTTCCCGCTGGCCCTGGCGGGGGCGGCGTCCCCCGAGCAGGATCCCGGGCGCCTGGTGGGCCGGGTCTACGCCGCCAACACCCTGGGCGCCATCGTGGGCGCTCTGGCCGCCCCGTTGCTTCTGATCGCCTGGCTCGGGACCCAGCGCACCCAACAGGTCCTGATGGCGATGGCGACCCTGAGCGTGCTGCTCCTGTGGGTGCCGGACTTCCGTGACGACACGGGAAAGCCGCGGTGGGGGCGAGCCGGTGTGCTTCGGGGCGCCGCGGCGACCGTTTTCGCGCTGATCCTGGCCTCCACCATCCAGCCCGTGCCCGGCCTCCTGGTAGCCTACGGCCGCTACATGGCCATGCGCCTCAATAACGGCAACTACGGGGAGATGGTCTTCGTGGGCGAGGGGATGCACTCCTCCATGGCCGTGTCACGCCTGTCCACCGGCTACCTCAACTACCACAACGCGGGCAAGGTGCAAGCGTCCAGCGAGCCCCAGGACATGCGTCTCCAGAGGATGCTGGGGCACATGACGACCATCATCCCGGAGAACCCCCGGTCGGTGATGGTCATCGGGTGCGGAGCCGGGGTGACAGCCGGCGCGGTGAGCATCGATCCGGCCGTGGAGGAGCTTACCATCGTGGAGATCGAGCCCCTCGTCCCCCGGGTGGTGTCCACGTACTTCAGCGAGCACAACTTCGCGGTGGTGCAGAACCCCAAGACCACCGTGGTCACCGACGACGCGCGCCACTTCCTGCTGACCACGGACCGGACCTTCGACGCCATCACCTCGGACCCCTTCGACCCCTGGGTCAAGGGAGCGGCCACCCTCTACACCCAGGAGTTCTGGGAGGTGGCCCGGGAGCGCCTGAACCCCGGCGGCGTGGTCACCGTCTTCGTGCAGCTCTACGAGAGCAACCTGGCCGCCGTGAAGAGCGAGGTGGCCACCTTCCTGTCCGTGTTCCCCGAGGGGATGGTCTTCGCCAACCTCCACCAGGGCCAGGGCTACGACGTCGTGATGCTGGGCCAGAAGGAGAGGACCGTCATCGACCTGGACCGCGTGGACGAGCGGCTGAGCCGTCCCGAGTACCAGGAGGTGGCCAACTCCCTCATCGACGTGGGCTTCTACTCGGCGGCGCAGCTCTTCTCCACTTTCGCCATCCGCAAGCCCGAGGCCGACGCCTGGCTCGCCGACGCCCAGATCAACCGCGACCGGAACCTGCGCCTCCAGTACCTGGCGGGCCTCGGCGTGAACCTCTACGAGGCCGACGCCATCTACCAGGACATGGCCCGTTACCGGACGTTCCCCCCGGGGCTGTTCACCGGGTCGCCGGACCGGCTCTACGAGCTGGAGGAGCGCTTCTACTCGGGCGGCTGAGGGAGGGAAGGTGCCGGGGCCCCTCCTTCCTGCTGCCGGCTCAGGCTCCACACGTACGCCGTCAGGGCGTCGTACTGGCGGAACTCGAGCTGCATCCCGCCCCCGGGGTTCATCTCGAAGCGTCGGCTCTCGTCGGAAAACTCCTCCCGCTTGACGCCCCAGAAGATGGTGCGCCGGATGCCGGCCAGTCCGCCGTCGCTCTGCACCCACTCGGTGTCGGTGAGGTTGGGGCCCCGCGCGGTGCCGGCGCCATCGTCTCCATGGCACCGGCCGCACGTGCCTTCGGCGTAGAGGGTAGCGCCCTCCTCGAGCATGACCCGCCAGCGCTGGGCCTGGTCCCGCTCGAGCCAGGTGCGCACCTCATCGGGGAGCTCCATCTGCCCGCGCCCCCCTCCGCCTCCCCGCTGCTGCGCGGTCCCCGGCGCGGCGAACAGCGCCATCCCGACCACCATCACGAACGTCCCACGACCCATGTCACGTCCTCCGTCGAAGAGACAACCAGTTAAGAGACCCACCCTTGAAAGCGCACAAGTTGGCGGGAGAAGCCCGAGCCGTCCAGCGCCCCGTGAACGTCAGCGCCCGCCCGCCTGATCCGCCGCCAGCTCCTCGGCCCGGATCGGCAGCCTGCGGACTCGCGTGCCCGTGAGGGCGAAGATCGCGTTGGTCACCGCGGGGGCGATGGGGGGGACGCCGGGCTCACCAACGCCCCCCGGCTCCTCGCGGCTGGTCACGATGTGGACGTCCACTTCGGGCATATCCCGCATCACGAGCATGGGGTAGGCGTCGAAGTTGCCCTGGACCACCCGGCCGGCGTCCAGCGTGATCTCCCCGTGAAGGGCCGCAGTGAGCCCGGCGACGATGGAGCCCACCATCTGCTGCTCGACGATGCCCGTGTGGATGACCTGACCGGCGTCGACGGCGCACGTCACCCTGTGGACCCGGACCCGCCCCCTCTCCACGGAGACCTCGGCCACCTGGGCGACGTATCCGCCCTTGTCGAGGACGACCGCCGCCCCCCGCGCCCTGCCCTCGGGCGCGGGCGTACCCCACCCCGACCGCTCCGCCGCGACCTCCAGGACGTGCTTCAACCGGGGGCTGTCGTCCAGAAGCTCCAGGCGGAACTCCACGGGATCCCGCCCGGCGGCGTAGGCGAGCTCGTCGATGAAGCTCTCCAGCATGAACGTGTTGCCGGACGGCCCCACCGAGCGCCAGTGGCCCGTGGGTACGCGGATGTCCGGGCGCACGTAGTCGATGCGGAAGTTGGGGATGGCGTACTGGGCGTTGGCGGATCCGTCCACCGCGTTCCGGTCCGCGCCGTTCCCTCTGCCGCCATAATTGGCATAGTTGAGCGGCGGGCATACGACCTTGAGTCTCACGGCCGAGAGACGTCCCGCCGCGTCCAGCCCTCCCTGGAAGACGTTGAGCGCCGCCGGCCGGTAGAAGTCGTTGCGCATGTCCTCCTCCCGGCTCCACACGAGCTGGACCGGGCCGCTCACCTTCATGGAGGTCTCGACGGCCTCCTCCACGAAATCGGTGCTGTTCTTCCGGCCCCAGCCGCAGCCGAGAAGGGTGATGTGAACGGTGACGCTCGACGGATCCAGGCCGGTGAGGCGGGCCGCGGCGCTCTGAACCCCCTGCGCGCCCTGGCTGGGCGTCCAGATCTCGCAGCGGTCGGAGCGCACGTCGGCGGTGCAGTTGAGGGGCTCCATGGTGGCGTGGGCCAGGTAGGGCACCTCGTACTCCGCCGTGATGGTGCGCGCCGCGGAAGCCAGGGCCGCCGCGGCGTCCCCATCGTCCCGGGCGGGCGTACCTTCCCGCTCCGCCAGGCGGTGGAGCTCGCTGGACACGTCGGCGCTGCTCATCGCGAACGTCCCGGGGTCCCAGTCAGCCTCCAGGGCCTCCGCTCCCCTGAACGCCGCCCACGTGGTGTCGGCCACCACCGCCACCCCCCGGGTGATCTCGACGACCCGACGCACGCCGGGCACCGCCATGGCCGAAGCGCCATCGAAGCTCCGGAGAGAACCGCCCAGAACGGGGGCGTGCACCACGGCGGCGTAGAGCATCCCCGGGAGCTTGATGTCCATGCCGTAGACGGCCCGGCCGGTGACCTTGTCGGGCGAGTCGATGAGGGGTGGGCTCGTCCCGATCAGCCGGAACCGCTCGGGGTTCTTGAGGGGAGGATCCTCGGGCACCGGGAGGGCGGCGGCCTCATCGGCCAGCTCGCCGTAGGTGGCGGAGCGCCCGGAGGGCCCGTGGCGCACCGTGCTGTTCTCCGTGGTGAGGGAGGCAGGGTCGACCCCCCAACGCGCCGCCGCCGCCGCAACGAGCATGGCCCGCGCCGACGCGCCGGCGCTCCGGAGCATGCCGAACCCCCGGCCCCGGACGCTGGTGCTTCCGACGGTCATCATGCTGCCGTACGCCTGGGGGTGGGCGTCGGCCTGCTCGATGCGCACCCTGGACCAGTCCGCGTCCAGCTCGTCGGCCACGATCATCGGGAGCGCCGTGCGCACCCCTTGCCCCATGTCGGAGCGGCCCACCCAGATCGTAATGAGGTCGTCCGAACCCACCCGCACGAAGGCGTTGGGTTGGAGGGGCTCCCGGGCCAGGGCCCAGACCCGCTCCTCCGAGAACGAGATCCCGAGGAGGAGACCGCCCCCCGCCAGCGCGCCCACCTTGAGGAAGTCGCGGCGGTCGAAGGTGCTGTCGACGCCCCGGTCACGCCCGCTCATGGCCGCTCCTCCCCTGCCCCGGCCGCCAGCTTGATGGCCTTGCGGATACGGTCGTAGGTGCCGCAGCGGCACACGTTGCGGCTCATGGCCCGGTCGATGTCCGCGTCCGTCGGGGAAGGAGTGTCCGACAGGAGCGCCGCCGCCGCCAGAACCTGGCCCGACTGGCAGTAGCCGCACTGGGGTACGTCTTCGGCGATCCACGCCCGCTGGACCGGGTGGCTGCCGTCCTCGGACAGGCCCTCGATGGTCACCACCTCCCGGCCCACGACGTTGGACGCCGGCAGGCGGCAGGAGCGGACGGCGGCGCCGTCCAGCAGCACGGTGCACGCCCCGCACTGGGAGATCCCGCAACCGTAGCGGGTGCCCGTGAGGCCCATCACGTCGCGGAGCACCCACAGGAGAGGCATGTCTTCGGGGACGTCAACGGTGCGCTCGCGGCCGTTGACCGAGAGGGTCAGGGTCATGGGAGGGTCTCCTGTCGCATCGGGCTGTCAGCGGTGACCTCTACATAACCACGGGAAGGGACTTCGCGAAACTCCGCGGGCGTGGCTCCCCTCCCCGGGACGTGATATGATCGCACGAGCCATCTCACGAACCCGGGCCACCGGGACCGTCAACCCATCCCGACGACGACCATGACCACCCGACGCCACTTCCTGGGAGCCACCGCGACGGCCGCCGCGGCCACCGCGCTGACGCCCGCCGATCATCTCCTGGCCCAGCCGGACGATGCCCAGGAGCTGCCCCCCTCCATCGCCCGACTCGCTTCCCGCCAGGGGGAGGCCACCCCCATCACGACGGCGGAGCGGGCCCGGCGCATCGAGAAGGCGAGGGAGCTCATGCGGGCCGAGGGGCTGGACGCCCTCATGCTCACCGGCGGCACCTCCATGGTGTACTTCACCAACATCGCCTGGGGAGGCGGCGAGCGGCTCTTCACGGTCGTGGTGCCGGTGCGGGGCGAGGCGTTCGTCGTGTGCCCGTTTTTCGAGGAGGACCGTGCCCGCGAGCAGCTCGCCCTGGGACCTCTCGGCGGCTCGGAGGTGCGCACCTGGAACGAGCACGAGAGCCCTTACGAGCGGGTGGCCGAGGGTCTCCGCGACCGGGGCATCGCCTCGGGCAGGGTCGGGATGGAGGAGACTGTCCAGTTCCGCTTCTCCAACGGGGTGGCTTTGGCGGCGCCGGCGCTGGACGTGGTCAGCGGCACGCCGGTGACGGCGGGTTGCCGCGGCGTGAAGGACGCCCACGAGCTGGCCCTGATGCGGCTTGCCAACGAAGTGACCCTCACGGCGTACAAGGCGGCCTACGAGGCCCTCGCCGAAGGCATGACCCAGAGCGACTTCGGGCGCCTGGTCAGCCTTGCCCACTCCCGGCTGGGCTTCTCGGGCGGCGCCAGCGTTCAGACCGGTGAGTACGCGGCCCTCCCCCACGGCTCCATCCAGCCCCAGGTCATCCGCGAAGGAACGATCCTGTTGATCGACGGGGGATGCGGGGTGGAGGGCTACCGCTCCGACATCTCCCGCACGTTCGTTCTGGGTGCCGCCACGGACCGGATGAAGCGCGTCTTCGACATCGAGTACGAGGCCCAGACGGCGGCGCTCCACGCCGCGGGCCCGGGCGTGCCGGCGGAGGACGTGGACGCCGCGGCGCGGAAGGTCATCGAGGACGCCGGGTTCGGCCCCGGCTACGCGTACTTCACCCACCGTGTGGGACACGGAATCGGGATGGACGGCCACGAGTGGCCGTACCTGGTCAAAGGCAACACAGCGCCGTTGGTACCCGGCAACACCTTCAGCGACGAGCCCGGCATCTACATCCCGGGGGAGTTCGGCGTGCGCCTCGAGGACGACATGTTCATCACCGGGAGCGGCGCCGAGCTGTTCACGCCCCAGAGCCCCTCGCTCGAAGATCCGTTCGGGAACTGGCCCATGTGAGACCGTGACCGCGGGCGCCCGCTCACGGTCGGCGTGTCATCGCCCTGGCGGATCCCGTGGACGCCCAACGGATGGAGTGGGGCGCGCGGACGCCTCGCGTCGGATCGGGTCGCCGGATCGGGTCTCGCACCGGGGGGTATCGTATGAACCAGAGTGCGAGGCCCTGAGTTGAGGTACCCAACGCGATCGAGCCATGCCCTATTACGAATACCGCTGCCCTGACAACGGACGGGTCGTCGAGGTCCGCCACTCCATGTCCGAGACGCTTCGGACGTGGGGAGAGGTCGTGGAACGAGCCGGGACGGACCCCGGGGAAACGTCCCCGGGGGCGCCGGTCGAGCGCCTCATGAGCACCCCGATCCCGATCAGTGGAAACGGCGAGAAGTCGGCGCCCTCCCGGCCTTCCTGCGGACCGGGGTGCGCCTGCGCCATGGACGCCTGACGGCAGGCGAGGCGCAGCGAAGCGAACGGGAACGCGCCGGAGCGAACGGCCGGAGCGAACGGAAGGCCGCCGGAGCCCGATAGCCCCCGCGCCCGCCGGGCTTCTAATCGTCCGCGGGAAGAGAGGCCACCGCCTTGGCGACGGCCTCGACCAGCGCCCGCGCGTCCACCGGCTTGGTCAGAATCGCCTGGGCGCCCACGAATTTGGCCATCGCCAGCTTCTCCTTCCCCTTGCCGGAGACCGCCACGATCGCGGCGTCGGGGAACAGGGCCTTCAGCTCCCTGATGAGCTCGATGCCATCCACATGGGGCATCGCCAGATCGGTGACCACGACCTGGATGCCCATGCGCAGGTAGAGCCGGTAAGCCTCCTCGCCGTTCTTGGCGAAGAAGAGCTCGTGGCCCGACTTCTCCAGGACCCGCCGGTTGAAGAGGCGGTCCATCTCATCGTCGTCGACGATCAACACTCGTGCCATGATGCGGCCTGATTCCCGGGGGCCCGTCCCGAGCCCTCTGCTAGTTCGTGTTTGCCTGCCTTGATATGGACCCGGGGAGGCACCCGGGCAACCCGCTAACCCCCCACCTCGCCGGCGATTTCGTCCGTGGGCACCCGGCGGCCCACCCAGAAGCTCCCGAACTCGGCATAGACCGAGCTCACCTCGTCGTAGCGCATCTCGGTGACCAGCGCCTTGAAGTCCAGCGGGTCGCCCGCGAACAGGGTCACTCCCCACTCCCAGTCATCCAGGCCCACGGAGCCCGAGATGACCTGCGCGATGCGTCCCGCATAGCGCCGC
Organism: Longimicrobiales bacterium; assembly: GCA_036396575.1. Lineage (GTDB taxonomy): Bacteria > Gemmatimonadota > Gemmatimonadetes > Longimicrobiales > Gaopeijiaceae > DASWKP01. The sequence continues at coordinate 7,822 of DASWKP010000374.1, forward strand.
CCCGCGCTCCCGTGGTCCAGCATGAGGGCCGCGCGCTCCTCCAGCGGAAGCGCGTACCAGTTCTGCCCCGGCGCCCTGCGCTTGTCCATGGGATAGAAGCAGACATACGGCATCCCCGGCGGCTGGACGGGCTGAAGCCGGCGGCGGGAGTACGCTTTCCGGCTCTCCGTCTCCAGCGTCTCCGCCACCAGCGCGTCCCACGCCTCCGACCGTACCTCGACGCCCTCGGCCGCGGCCTTCTCCAGGAGGGCCACCGTGATGGCGTAGAGCCCCAACTCCACCACGGAGACGTAGTCCTGCACCGGAACCAGATCCGCGGAGGCCTCCGCCGTGGCCAGCTCCCGCTCGACGACGCCGAGGGCGTCGAGGGTGGGGCGGAAGTGGATGGCCAGGACGTCCGCGCCGCCGCCCACGATGCGGTAGAGCCCGCTCCAGCCGTCGTCCCCGAGGTCCTCCCAGGACGCGAACAGCTCGGCCAGGGCCTGCCCTCGTCCGCGGCGGGCCTCGTCATCCCGGGCGAAGCGGTCGATGTGGAAGAGCTGGTGCAGGACGAACCAACCGTCCAGGACGAGAGGGGCGAGGGGTGAGTCGGACATGGCGCTCGATCTGGAGTGGAGGAGGGTTCGCGTGCGGGGGCCCGGAGAGTCCGGGCGCCGATCCCAGAACGAAGCTCACCGAGGCTCCAGCCGGAGGCAAGGCGCGGGGCGGCCTACGCCCGGAGCGGCGGGGCCGAGTGGCTCCGGAAGCGGCAGGCCGAGATGCCCGCCCGGAGCGGCGGGGCCGAGTGGCTCCGGGAATGGCAGGCTGAGATGCCCTCCGCCCGGCAACACCCGGAGCGGCGCTCCGGGGCCCTCCCGCTGGACCCGGCTCCGCCTTTCACCCGCGCGTCTGACCTGCGTGATCGACGCCCCCTCGGGAAAGCGAGGAGACGACGCGGGCGACGGGATCGCTGAACGACCCTCGCTTCGCCGAGCGCGGGGCCGCTCCCCCACCCCGCTTTCACCACACCAAACGACCACTCGGCGACCTCCCGGACCGGGTATGGGCGATTGGTGGTCATATAGGCCTCCAATCGACCACCGTCGGCCGGCGCCCCCCAGCGGTGGTCGATTCAGGGGGACTATGGCGCCAAATCGTCCACACACGTCGCCCGGCGATGACATTTGGTCGTTTGGGGGGCATCGGCAGGCCGTGACGGGACGGCGGCGCTTCGCTAATGTCCGCAGTGTGCGAATCCCCCCATCGATACTTCCACCATCGAGAGAGTCTGCGATATGGCTGCCTACACCTGCGAGATCTGCGGCATGAGCGTGAACATGACGTGTGGAACGTGCGGAAAGGAGCTGGTCCACGACACCCTGACCAAGGACGACGGCGGTACGGTCCAGGTGTCCAGGTGCCCCGACGGCCACGGCAAGATCAAGTCGCCCATGTGCTGCGCCACGGACATGACGTGCTCGCTCCCCTGACGGCGGGGAAGGCTTGAGGCCAGTCGCGGGGAGGTGGTCCGCGGCGCTGGCCGCGCTCTGCCTGTGGAACCTGTCGGGAAGCGTCCAGCCCTCGCTGGCCCAGGAGGTCGACGTCCTGGAGCTCACGGTGGAGCGGATCCAGGCCGACTACGCGGCGGGGCGCTACACCGCCGTCCAGCTCACGCGGGCGTTCCTCGCCCGCATCGACCGGTACGAGAAGCGCTACAACGCGTTCATCTCGATGAACCCCGAGGCGCTGGCCACCGCCGAGGCGCTGGACGAGGAGTACGCCCGCTCCGGTCCCCGGGGGCCCCTGCACGGGGTCCCGGTGGTCATCAAGGACAACCTCGATCACGCGGGCCTCGTGACGACCGCCGGCTGGTCGGGGTTCAGCGCCGCCGCCGGGGGCGTCGACATGGTTCCGGACGATGACGCGGCGGCGGTGGAGCGCCTCCGCGACGCGGGCGCCATCATTCTGGGCAAGACCAACATGCCCGACTTCGCCGGTCACGGGACCCGCACGCGCAGCTCGGTGGCGGGGGTGACGCTCAACCCCTACGACGTGACGCGCGTGCCCGGCGGCTCCAGCGGAGGCACGGCCACCGCCGTCAACGCCAGCTTCGCCGTCCTGGGCCTGGGCACCGAGACGGGGGGCTCGATCCAGAACCCGGCCGCGGCCCAGGCCCTGGTGGGGGTCAAGCCCACGTACGGGCTGGTGCCTCTGGAAGGGGTCGTGCCAATCAACGCCACGTACGTCGACGTGGTGGGCCCCCTGGCCAGGTCGGTCCGGGACGCCGCCACCGCCCTGGACGTCATCGCCGGCCCGACCACCGAGGATCTCGCCACCTTCGCCGCCGAGGGTCACATCCCCGAGGGAGGGTACGCCGCGGGCCTGAGCGCCTCGTCCCTCCAGGGAAAGCGCTTCGGGCTCGTGGGGCCGGGCTGGCGGGACTCCTTCCTGCCCCTGGAGCCGGAGACGGAGGCCCTGTACCGGCAAGCCATCGCCACCCTGCGGAGCCGGGGCGCCGAGGTGGTGGAGGACCCCTTTCTGGATAGCGGCTTCGCTGCGCTCTACCGCCAGCGGCGCGGCGTTCCGTCCCAGGGCGCGCACGACATGTTCGTCTACTTCCAGGGGCTCGGCCCGCGCGCCGCCTTCCACAGCGCCGAGGAGTGGGAGGTTCTGACGGGAGAGGCCTTCCGGGGCGGAGGTGGCCGGGGCGGCCGCGGGGGTGGGGCGCCGCGGGGGCCCGCGCGACCCAGCGCCACGGAAGAAGGAGACGCCTTCCAGGCTTGGCGGCTGGAGATCCGCGCGCTGTTCAGGCGGGTCATCGAGGAGCACGACCTGGACGGTCTGTTCTTCCCCCAGGCCGGCGGGCCCATCCGGCCCATGGTGGAGGACGCGGAGCGGCCCGACTTTCAGCCCAACAACCACCCGGAGCTGCCCAGCAACGTCGTCAACGACATCGGCCTGCCCGTGGTCACGGTCCCCTACGCGTACTACGGGGACGGCACCCCCTTCGTCCTCGCCTTCATCGGCGACTTGTGGAGCGAGGGCGATCTGCTGTCCTGGGCCTACGACCTGGAACAAGCCACGAGGGCGCGGGTGCCGCCGTGGCTCGAGGCCGCGCCGGGCGAAGGTGATCGATGAAGCCCCCCCCGACCCTCGCCGTCCCCGTCCCCGTCCCCGTCCCCACCCTCGTCTTCGCCTTCGTCGCCGTCCTCGCCTCCGCCTGCGCGGACGTCGTGCCTTCTCCGGAGACGACGGGACGCCTCGGGGCCGGCGTCGAGCAGACCACCCAGGGCACCCGTCCCCCCGCCACCCTCGTGGCCAGCTTCGACGGCCTGGGCTTCGGCTTCGAAGGCCCCCAGGGCCCGTCGCCGGGCCGGAATCCCTCGGACAACAGCCTCGCGGTGGGCCCGGACCACATCGTCCAGACCGTCAACACGCGCCTGGCCATCTTCACCAAGCGAGGAGAGCGCTTCGACGCCACGGGCCAGGTGCTCTACGGCGCCGTGCCCACGAACACGGTCTTCCGCGGCTTCGGCGGCACATGTGAGGAGCGGAACAACGGCGACGCCGTGGTGCGCTACGACCAGCTCGCCGACCGATGGCTCCTGGTCATGCCCATCTTCCGGCGCGCGACGGCTCGCCCCGACCAACCCGAAGAGTGGTACGCGCGGGACGAAGCGTGGATCAGCCCACCGGGGGTGGAGGGTCAGCCCGGGGAGGCGGCTCCACTCTACGTGCCGCCGCCTCCGGACCCGGCCCCGGGAGGCGGCGCCGGCGAAGCTGGCGCGGCGGGTGGGTCGCCGGGTCCGCCGGCGCCTCCCGCCGAGCGCCCTCCCGAGGAGACCGGCCCCTACTCCATGTGTTACGCGGTGAGCACCGGTCCGGACCCCATGGGCTCCTGGTACCGCTACGAGTTCCTGCGCCCGCTCTTCCCGGACTACCCCCGGCCCGCGGTGTGGCCCGACGGCTGGTACGTGCCCACCAGCACCGGTGATGACGTCATCGAGAAGCACGCGTGCGTGGTGGACCGGGCGCGCATGCTGGCGGGTGAGCCGGCCACCGAGCAGTGCGTCATCGTGGACGGCGTGAGCTTCCTCAACAACGCCGACCTGGACGGACGGAGCCTGCCGCCGGACGGCGCGCCCAACATCGTCCTGGCCACGGGGGGCTCGCAGCTCCGGGGGGACTTCGACGACGACGGCTTGTACGCCTGGCGCTTCCACGTGGACTGGGAGGACCCGTCGAGGACGCGCCTGAACGGCCCCGACACGATCGTGGTTGCCCCCTACCACTTCCTGTGCGACGGCCAGCTCAGGAGCTGCGTACGCCAACCCGGAACGGACGTCCATCTGGACTCGCAGGGGGACAAGCTCATGGCGCGAGTCGTGTACCGGAACCTGGGGAGCCGGGAGTCCGTGGTGGCCGTGCACTCCGTGGAGACGGAGGCCAACGCGGGGGGCGTGCGCTGGTACGAGATCACGGTGGCCGCCGACCGCTCCCTGGCCCTCCGCCAGCAGGGCACGTACGCCCCCGATGCGTTCTACCGCTGGTTGGCCAGCCCCGCCATGGACCGTCTGGGCAACATCGCCATCGGCTACTCGTTCGGAGGAACCCCCCATTACGCGGGCCAGCGGCTGGCGGGCCGGCTGGCGGACGACCCCCTGGGCGTGCTGACGCTCCAGGAGGTGGTTCTGGCGCGGGGCGCGGCGTCCCAGACCAACACGCTCCGCTGGGAGGACTACACGCAGACCGCCGTGGACCCGGTGGACGACTGCACGATCTGGTACGTGGGGGACTACTACCAGGCGGACGCGCCCAACTACTCCACGCGCATCGGAGCGTTCAGGCTGCCGGGCTGCTCATAGCAGCCCGTGGTAGTATTCTGGTGGCCCTCGTTACGAGCGCCACGGCCCCAGATCCAAGGCGACTCGCCGCAGGCATAGCCATGGCTACGTCAAGGCGAGTCAACGACGGAGATGGGGCCGTGCCGCCGCAACCCGAAGGGCGCAGGGGGGTTGCGGCCTCATGCTGCGTTGGATCCTCTCACCGATGCTACGGCATCGCTTTCGAGGATCCGCCTTGCCTGAGACACGCAAGACCCCTGCGCGAGGGCCACTAGAATACTACCACGGGCTGCTGGGACCAACCGAACAGGGCGGGACGGGCGGCCGCATCCTCGCGGCCGGCGATCCATCCCAGGACGCCGGCGACGTCCCGGGCCATGCGGTCCGGCGTGAGCCATCCCGTGTCGTCCCTGGGGGTGTCGCCGTACCCCCGGGCGTCCAGCGCGTAGACGGCGTAGCCGGCTTCGGCCAACGCGTCCATGAGGCTCAGATCCTCACCCGGAACCTGAAGGTCGAAGTCCGGGAGGGAGCTCCACGTGCGGCCGTGCAGGAGGAGGACCACGCCGCCAGCGCCGGCGCCGGCGCCGCGCTTCTCCCAGACGGTGAGGGGGTGGCCGTCATCGGCATCGACGACGTGGCGCGCGGGAGCGGCGGAGCGGAAGGCCGGAGCGGGCCGGGCGGCGGCGTCCTGACCGGCCCCCGGATCCGGGGCTCCGATCGCGAGCAGGGCAGCGAGCGCCGCGATGGCCAAGCAATTGGATGGGCGCTGGGATGGACGCTGGGACATACGGGTCATGCCGCTCGGCTCCTTCGTGTCCGGGTCGGGTCGCCCTCGACCCGGCGGCCCCTGGGCGTGTAATATCCGACCCCAACCCGAAAACGACAGCCCCGCTCGTAGCCCATGCACGTCGAGACCGTCTTCATCCTCCTCTTCGTGGTCGCCAGCACCGTGGCCATCGCGTCACGTAAACTGCGCGTGCCGTACACGGTGGCTCTGGTGGCCACGGGGCTCCTGCTGGGAGCCCTCGACGTGATGGAGGCTCCCTTCCTGACCAAGGAGCTTCTCTTCGCCGTCTTCCTGCCGGGGCTCCTGTTCGAGGCGGCGTACCACCTGGAGTTCGACGAGTTCAAGCGGCACCTGGTTCCCATCGTGTCGTTGGCGGTGCCGGGAGTGGTGGTGGCCATCGCCCTCGTGGCGCTCCTGCTGACGCCCTTCGTGGGAGGGCTGGAGCTGGAGGCGGGGTTCACCTGGGAGTATGGCCTCGTCTTCGGCGCGCTCATCGCCGCCACGGACCCCATCGCCGTGGTGGCGCTGTTCAAGAGCCTCGGAGCACCCAAGCGCCTGGGCGTGCTCGTGGAGGGAGAGAGCCTGCTGAACGATGGCACCGCCGTCGTCCTGTTCGGGCTGGCCCTGGCCTTCACCACCGGCGAAGCGATGAGCGGCGGGGACCTGCTGTGGGAATTCGTGGTGAGCGTGGGCGCCGGCGCCGCCGTCGGCATGGTGATCGGTATGGCGGTGGCCGAGGTCATGAAGCGGGTGGATGACCCCATGGTGGAGATCACCCTCACCACCGTCGCGGCGTACGGCTCTTTCGTTGCCGCCGAGCACTTCCACTTCAGCGGTGTCATCGCGACCGTGGCCGCGGGGATGCTGTGCGGCAATTACGCCGCCACCCGGGGCATGACCCCCTCGACGCGCATCGCCGTGGAGGCGTTCTGGGAGTACCTGGCCTTCGCGCTGAACTCGATCGTCTTCCTCCTGATCGGGCTCCAGGTGGAGCTGGTGGGCACGCCGGGCGGCTCTCCGGGCCTCCTGCGCGCGTGGCTCCCCATCCTGGGGGCGTACGTGGCCGTGACGCTGGCCCGCACGTTCGTGGTGGGAGGCGTGTACGCCGGCCTGGCGGCCGCGCGCCGGCCCATCCCTGCGTCGTGGGCCGTGGTGCTGGGGTGGGGCGGCCTTCGGGGAGGCATCTCGATGGTGCTCGCGTTGAGCCTCGCGCCGACCTTTCCCCATCGGAACTTCATCATCACCATGACCTTCGGCGTGGTGATCCTGGTGCTGCTGATCCACGGCATGACGATGGCGCCTCTGCTGAACCGTCTCGGCCTCGCCGCCCGCCACGAAGCCCGCGAGTCCTTCGAGCAGGCCCGGGGCCGGCTTCAGGTGGCGCGGCGGGCGCTGGCCGAGCTCCAGAGCATGAGGGAGACGCGCTTCACCGACCCCGACGTCCTCGATGCTCTGGAGGCCGAGTACGAGGAACGCCTGGAAGCCGCTCGCGGCCAGATCCGGAACCTCCACCTGGAACACCGGGAGCTCCGCCTGGAGGAGGATATCCGTGCTCGCCGCAGGCTCCTGTTCGCCGAGAAGGACGAGCTCCTGGAGGCATACCGCCGGGGCCTGGTCAGCCAGGACGTGGAGGAGCACCTGCTGGCGGACATCGACGCTCGCATGACGAGGTTGGAAGAGGGATTGGAGGGTGCGGAGGGCTCGGAAGGGGATCCGGATTGACCGTCACCGGGCTCGCGGGCCTTCCGTGGGCGGCCGCCGTGGTGTCGCGGTCGTGGCGCGGCGGGGCTTTCCCAGGCCAGGACCACTCCCTATTCTCCCGCTTCGGAGAATGGAGATCGTCCTGCGCCCCCCCCCGGAACGAGGCGTGAACCCATGGGCACATGGAGACTGGAAAGCGTCAACGGCATGATCAGCGCCATGGACCAGGGAGGGCTGTTCGGCAACAACATTCACGCCCACTACAAGCTGACGTACACGCCCTCCACGTTCGGCTCCTTCACGGAGATGCCCACCCTGGACTGGCACGAGCGCATCCTCATGAAGGAGCATCACAAGGGAGAGTGGTGGGAGTTCGAGACGAACATGTACGCGCACAACCCCACCAGCAAAACGCTGGAGATCTGGCCTAAGCGCTACATCGCCGCCTACGACAACGCCTGCGGCCGCGCGTTCATGGGCAAGGGGAACTGCAAGCTCGTCAGTAAGGCCGGTGGCGCGGTGAGCGCGCGGGACCTGGGCCAGAACATCACGGACTCCAAGAAGAAGGCCGAGGCGGTGCGGAGCTACCTGCAGAAGAAGGGCGGGAGCCTCCTCATCGAGATCCACGACATCCCCTCCATCAACCACCCCACGGGCGGCGAGCACAAGGAGCGCCTGCTCCTCTTCAACGTGGGCGTCATCGGCTCTCCGCTGAAGCTCAAGATGGAGCAATACCTGGACGTGGACGGAGCCAAGACGGCCGCCCAGTGGGGGAGGGAGGCTCGCCTGACCTGGGCTCAGAGTTGGGATACCCGGGGTCTGAGCAAGGTACCCGCACCGCCCGGCGTGTCCGCTCCCCGCAACCAGCCGTTCTTCCCCGGCGAGTACCCCTGACGGGGAGGTAGTCCGGCGCCGCGCGGGGCCGGGGGGGGTGGCGAGGGGGGACGATCAGACCTCTGCCGCCTCTAACCGGTCCCCTGCGGGAAGCGCTCCAGAGCCGCGGGTGAGCCCTGCCATCCATCCCGGAAGCGGCTGCGCAGGTAGGCCTGGCGCCGGGACCGCATGTCGAAGGCGGCGAAGCTGACGGCGTCGAGCTCGCCGTTGGCGTCCATACCGCGTACGATGCGCGCGGCGCCCTGCAGCCCGGGGGCCATGGCTTCCCAGACGGCCCGGGCCTCGCCCGGGTCGGGGAGGTCGAACACGTCGGCGGGCTCCGCGGCGGCCCGCTCCTCGGGAGGGGCGTTGGCGTCGTCGGGATGGACCTCCGTCGCGGGCGGGCCGTCCACGCGCCGGGTCGTCACCGCCCGCCCCGTCATCCCCTCGAAGGCCACGCCCGCCGCGTGGGCGGTCCCCGGGTCGGCCGACTCCATGGCGCCCAGCACGGCGTCCATGAGATCCGGGTGCCCGTAGGCGGCGGCCAGGGTCAGGCGGCCCTCCCCACGGTCGGCATCGTTGACGATGGCCTCCACGGCCTCCCGGTCCTCGGCCGTGGCGAGCGTCCCGTACAGCTCCAGGAGCGGCGCGGCCGCCCCCTCGGGCTCGGCGGCGATCTGCCGGAGCGCCGGGAGCACCCCGGGGATGCGGCACCATGCGCCAGCGTCGAGGGCGGCTTGCCGGACGGGGACCGGGCCGTCCCGAACCGCCTGCGCGAAGATGCGGGCTTCGGGGACCATGCCCGTGGCGCCCACCAGCCACCAGGCGCGCACCTGCGCGTCCTCGTCCTCATCGCCCAGGAAGGCCTCCAGTCGGGAGCGGGTCAACTCGACGCCCCCCTGGAGCTCCATGGCCCGGGCCAGGAGGGTGGCCCGGGGCGCCTCGGCGCTCCGCACGGCCTCCTCCAGCACGGCCCGGACCGCCTCGCCCTGGGGAGCCACGGCCAGGGCCTCGGCCAGGGCCGCCAGGCGCTCGTCCGCGCCACCGTCGCCGGCACCGCCTACGGCCGCCAGCACCCGCTCGACGCCAGGGGCTCCCAGCTCCAGGAGCCCCCGGGCGGCGGCGAAGACCTCCCCCGGAGTGTCCGAGGCGAGCCACTCCTCCAACAACGTCAGCCCTCCCTCTCCCACCGCCTCCACGCCGGAGACATGCGCGAGGATGCGCCTCTCCAGGTCGGCCACCTTGTCGAGGACGTACTCCGGGGAGGTGATCGCCTCGCGCCACTGGCCGTGGAGGAAGTCGATCTCCTCGAGGTGCTCCTCGAGGACGTCGGGAAGGAAGGTGAGGACGGGCACGGAGGGCTCGCGGCTAGTTGACGGCGACGGCGCCGCCCTTGATCCGGTTCATGCGGGTGGCCCGGGAGATCAGGTCCTTCCCGCGGATGACGATCTTGCCGTCCTCCCTGAGGACGATGGAGCCGTCCCCCACCTTGAGGACGAGGTTCTTCCTGGCCTCCAGGACGAGGGTGTCGGGGAGGCCGTCGCGCCCGGCGGGGGCCTCCTCCGCCGCCGGCGGAGCCTCCCGCACCGCGCCCAGCACCACGCCCTCGCCCTCGTCGGGCAGCCACACCAGGACCCGGTCGCCCGCCTCGTAGCGGGGCGCCTCCGCGCCCGTGGCGAGAACCTGGCACGCGGTCGCATCACCGTCGTCGCCGGACAGAACGACCCGCACCCGGCCCTCGGCGACGTCCACCACCATCCCGCGGACCAGGGTGGCCCGGCTGGCTCCCACTAATGCCTCGAACGCGCTCATGGTCTCTTCCTCATCATCATCCGGCCC
>DASWKP010000375.1:0-9770 GCA_036396575.1 Longimicrobiales bacterium
GCTCTTCAGGCACAAGCTCAACGGGAGTGGCCTCGAAGGGTACGTGGAAGTCGAGGCCCTCATGGAGGGCGACACCGAGAAGCGCCTGTTCACCGAGTTTCGCCTGTAGTCCGGCGTCCCGGAGAGGTCCAGCCGTGCCCACCCTGGAGGTCACCGTTTCCCTACCCCTCGCCTTCCTGGCGGGGCTGCTGTCGTTCCTATCGCCGTGCGTGCTGCCCGTGGTGCCGAGCTACGTGGCCTTCGTGAGCGGCCTGACCGTGGACCAACTCCGCGAAGAGGGCGTGGGCGCCGCCCGGCGCCAGGCGGCCGTTCACGCCGCCATGTTCGGGCTGGGCTTCGGCCTGGTGTTCATGACGCTGGGGGCGGCGGCCACCGCTGCCGGGCAGGCCTTCGCCCGGGCGCTGCCGGTCATCACCCGCGTCGGCGGCGTGGTGGTGCTCCTCTTCGGGGCCTACCTGCTGGGCGCGTTCCACGCCGTCCCTGTGCTGCGCAATCTGAGTCGCGAGATCCGCTACCACCCGGCCTCCAAGCCCGCGGGTCTGGTGGGCTCCCTGCTCGTGGGCGTGGCGTTCGGGGCTGGGTGGACCCCTTGCATCGGGCCCGTGCTGGGATCGATCCTCCTGTACGCGAGCCTCGAGACCACGGTGCTCCAGGGGACGCTCCTGTTGGCCGCGTACGGTCTGGGTCTTGCGGTGCCCTTCGTGGGAGCCGCCGTGGCCTTCAACTGGTTCCTGGCGGGCATGGAGCGGGTACGCGCCTGGATCGTGCCCGTGCAACGCGTCGCCGGAGCCCTTCTCGTGGCCGTGGGGCTCATGATGGTCACGGGCCACTTTGCCGACGTGAGCGCCCTGCTGGCGAACATGGGGCAGCTCATCAACCTGGAGACGTCATGACCAAGGGGCCCTGGAACGCGGCCCGCACCGGCCGGTGGGCTCTTGGAGCCCTGGCCTCTCTCGTCCTGGCCCTGGCTCCGCTCGGGTGCGGGGGGAAGGACGCGGAGCCGGAGCGTCGAGACACCTCCGGCGTGGGAGCGGCCCTCCTGTCCAGCCGGGACGAGGTCACGTCCCGGGTGCCCGTCCTCGTGGACGGCGACGGCGCGCTGGATACGCAGGCTGACGCGATCGGCCTCGCGGACCTCGGCTTCCTGGAGGGGGAGGACGACGCGCCCATCAAGATCGTTGAGTTCAGCGACTTCGCTTGCGGATACTGCCGTCAATTCCACGTGGAGAGCTACCCGGCCCTGGCGAAGGAGTACATCGCCACCGGCAAGGTCCAGTGGCGGTACGTGACCATGGTCCTGGGGATGTTCGGCCCCAACTCCGAAGGCGCCGCGGAAGCCGCGGAGTGCGCCGGGGACCAGGATGGGTTCGCCGGCATGCGCGACGCTCTGTTCGAGGAGCAGCCCCGTTGGAAGCGGGCCTCCGATCCCGTTCCGGTGTTCCGGGGCATCGCCGGAGAGCAGGGCTTGAACGTCGACGCCTGGAGCGCGTGCATGGACGGGGGGCAGGCCCGCCAGCGGGTCCGGAACGGCACGCTGGTCTCCCGGCGGGCCGGCGTGCGCGGCACGCCCAACTTCTTCATCGTGGGCTACACCGCCATACCGGGCGCCATCCCTCTGGACCTTTTCCGCCAGGTCCTGGACGAGCTGTACACCGCGAGGACGCAGCCGACGGGCGGCGGTGGGTAGTAGCGAAGCGCCTCGCGCCGGAGGGCGGGTCCTTCCGCTCCTCCTGACCCTCGTTCTTCCGGGCGCCTGCTCCCTGTGGAGCGCCGACGGCCCGGGTTGCCGCCCGGCGTCCGGGCTCGTGCGCCTACCCGGGGATCTGGCGGAAGCCAGCGGCGTGGCCGTGAGCTGGGCTCATCCCGGCACCTACTGGGTGACCAACGACTCCGGTGAGCCCGAGGTCTGGGCGGTGGACGCGGATGGGGCCGCTCGGGGCTTCGTGCGGGCGCTCCGCACCCTGGAACGCGACCGGGAGGCCCTCGCCCTTGGCCCGTGTTCAGGAGGTGACTGCCTCTACATAGCCGAGACCGGGGACAACTACGCCCGCTGGGACAGCTCGGCCGTGTACCGCCTTCCCGAGCCGGACCCCGCGGTGCCCGACTCGGTGCGGCCGGAGGCCTTCTTCTTCCGCTATCCCGACGGCCGTCCCGACGTGGAGGCCATGTTCCTGCTGCCGGGCGAGCGGCTTCACCTGGTGAGCAAGGGCCGCCACGGGCCCGTGACCGTCTATCGCTATCCCGGCGCGCTGCGGAGCGACACGGTCGTGACCCTGGAGGTGGTGCAGCGCCTCACGACCACGTCGCCTATGCTGCCCCGCCAGGTTACGGGCGCGGACGCCTCGCGGGATGGGAGCTTCGTGGTCGTGCGGACCTACGAGGCGCTGTCGTTCTACCGCGTCCAGGGCGACACGCTGGCGCCCATGGAGGGAGGCCCGGTGAATCTCCGGACCCTGCGGGAGAGCCAGGGGGAGGGGGTGTCCCTGGGGCCGAACGGGCTCGTTGCCCTGGTGGGTGAGGCGGGGCCTCTGGGCTCCGTGGGGAGCCTGGTGCTGCTACAGTGTTCCGTGGGAGGGGGCTCGCCGCCTCGCTGACGCCGTCGAAGCTCCCCCCGGCTGTTCCAGCTAGCCTACTCGCTCCTGAGCGCCTCCACCGGGTCCACCGCGCTCGCGCGGCGGGCCGGAAGCCAACAGGCCGCCAGGGTGGCCACGAGCACGCCGGCGACCACGGCTCCGTAGATCGCCGGATCCACGGGCTGGGTGCGGTAGAGGAGGCTCTCCACGGTCCGGGACAGGGCCGCGGCGGCCACGAGCCCTACGGTGGCCCCGATCGCGGCAAGGAGACTACCTTCCGCCAGGACCCGGACCAGGATGCGGGAGCGCCGGGCGCCCAGGGCCATGCGCACCCCGATCTCGTGGCTTCGGCGGGCCACGACGAAGGCGGTCACCCCGTAGAGGCCCAGAAGCGCCAGGAGGGCCGCCGTGACCGCAAAGCCGGCCACGAGCCAGGTCCGGAAGCGCGGCCCCGCGAGCTGCTCCGCCAGGCGCTCGTCCATGGTGGCTACGTCGGTCATCGGCATGCGCGCGTCGAGGCGACGCGCCAGGGTCCGGGCGGGCCCGATGAGCGTCGCGGGATCCTGGTTCGTGCGCACCGCGAAGTACAGCTCGCGCGCCCACGGCACCGCGCCGTGGGGCCAGAAGGCCTGCATGAGCGGCTCCTCGCCCACGGCCATCATCGTCACATCGGGAACCACGCCCACGACCTCCATGAAGAGGGCCTCATCCCCGCTTCCCCTCCGCAGGCGCTTGCCCACGGCGTCGCCTCCCGGCCAGACCCGCTCAGCGAGGCCCCGGTTCACGATCACGCGGAGCGGGGCGCCGGCCGAGTGGTCCTCCGGACCGAACGCCCTCCCCTTGAGGACGGGGATGTCCATGGCCTCGAGATAGTCTCCCCGCAGGGGTACGAGCTGGAGCAGGTAGGCCTCATCGTCGGGGCGCCCCTCCACCATGTACGTGCTCGATCCGAACGATTCGCCGAAGGGCAGGGCCCACGTCCCGCCCGCAGCGTGAACCCCGGGCAGAGCCCGCAGCCCGTCCAGAAACTCCTCGTAGACGGCGGCCAGCTCGTCGGCGTTCTCGTACTGGCCTTGCGGGGGATGAAGCCGGAAAGTCAGGACGCCGCTGCCGTCGAAGCCGGTGCTCTCCGCCTGGAGACGAAGGAGGCTCCCGCTGAGCAGGCCGGCTCCCGTCAGGAGCACGACCGCGATCGCGACCTGGGCGACGACCAGGGCCCTCTGCAGGGGTGAAGCGCCGCCCCGGGCTCCGGCGTCGCGGCCTCCCAGCCGAAGGTCCCGGCCTGGCCCGCGCCGCGAGACCTGGAGTGCCGGCAGCAGCCCGAAGGCCACCGCGCTCACGAGGGTGACGGCCACGGCGAAGAGACCCGCCACCGGATCCAGGACCACTTCGCTCCGGCGGGGCAGGTTGACCGGACCCAGCGTCAGCACCAGGTCCAGGAGGACCCGCGCCAGCGGGAACGCCAGCGCGCCCCCCACCACGGCGATGACCAGGCTCTCGGTGAAGAGCTCCCTGACCAGGTGGCCGCGCCGTGCCCCCATGGCCGTGCGCACGGCCATCTCGCCCTTGCGCGAGGCGCCCCTGGCCAGCATGAGCCCCGCGAGGTTCGCGGCGGCGATGACGAGGAGGAACGATACCGCCCCCAGGAGCAGGAGGAGCTGCGTCTCCACATGGCCGGTGACCACCCGGGCCCGCGTCTCCACGTGGGTGCTCCGCCCTTCGAGGCCCTCGGGGCGGACGGACTCCATCTCCCGCACCAGGGCCTCCATCGACGCCCGGGCCCGCTCGACCTCGACCCCAGGCTCGAGGCGTCCGACGACGGTGAGGAAGCTCTGGTCCCGCTCGAGCTGCTCCGGCGCGAAGGGGAAGGGCACCCAGAACTCCTCATCCCGGTAGAGCGAGGGGAAGTCGCCGGGCATGACGCCCACGACGGTGGGGCGCTCGTCTCCGACGTCGATCCGCGTGCCCACGACGCTCGGGTCGCCGCCGTACTCCCGCTGCCAGAGGCCGTGCGACAGCACGATCACCGGCTCGGCGCCCGGCCCCTCATCCCCTGGATTCAGTGTGCGCCCGTGGCGGGCCGGAACGCCCAGGGTCTCGAACAGCTCGCCCGTGACCCGCGTGCCCTGGATCTGCCGGGTGTCGCCGGAGCCCGTGAGGGTCCGGCGCACGCCGAGCTGGTAGGCCGACAGGGTACGAAACCCCAGGTCGGCCTCCCTGGCCCGCACCCGCCAATCGTGGAAGTTCGGGAACGAGACGGGGCCCCGCTCCCAGCCCAGCTCGGGGTTCGTGAGGAAGACGTGGACGAGGCGGTCCGGCTCCGGGTAGGGCAGGGGCCGAAGGAGGACGCGCTCGACCAGCGCGAACATGGCCGTGGCGCCGCCCACGCCCACGGCGATGGTCGTGACCGCCACGAGCGTGAAGCCCGGCTTCCTGAGCAGGGTCCTCGCGGACAGGCGGATCGCTCGCAGGACGTTTGCCATGATCTCCCCTCCTCCTCCCGTGCGGCGGGTGTCCCGTCCGGGGCCCCCGCCGGTCAGTTGTGTGCGGCCGCCCGCCAGCCGTAGCCGGGCGGCCGCGGCCACCAGGTCCGTCAGCTCCCTGAGGAGCACACCCGTCACGGCCCCTACGCCCCGGTGCGTCGCATCCCGGTGCAACTCCTCGAAGGCCGCCCCCATCTCCCCCCGGTAGCGGCTGCGGAAGTCCCGGGGGAGGAGCCCAAGGGCGACCTCGCGCACCATCAGGGCCCAGTGGTGCCTCACGCCTCGGCTCCCGTCACCAGGTCCTTCTCCCGGGCCACGGCCACCAGGCGGGCCAGGCGCAGGGTCTCCTCCCGGGCGGCCTCCCGGCCGGCCTCCGTGAGGCGGTAGTACTTACGGCGCTGGTCCTCTCCCGTCCCGGGCACCCGCTCCGAGTCGGCGATGAAGCCATCGGCCTGGAGGCGTTGCAGAGCGGCGTACAGGGTGCCCGTCCCGGGGGCCAGGGCGCCGTCGGTCTGGCGCTCGACCTCCTTGATGATGCCGTAGCCGTGCCGGTCCTGGTCGGCGAGGGCCAGGAGGATGGCGTGGGACAGAGGCGTAGTGCTCATGCTCGGTTGGACCTGTCTAGCGTGACCATCGTTGCATCGATAGAAGCTATAGTGATGATCGCCTTAGTCTAGCGCAAGCCCGATGGTGTCAGCGCCGTCTCCCGCACGAACGAGGGCAGCGACACCGCCGCCGCCAGGGCCAGGCACGCGCCCATGTAAAAGGCGTTCGCCGCCCCCCACACCTGCCATACCATGCCGAAGATCAGGCTGGAGGGCAGAGCGGCGAAGCCCACCGCGGCATGGAAGATGCCGAAGGCGCGGCCGCGGGCGTGGACCGGCGCCAACCGGGCTACCAGGGCCTTCTCCGGAGCTTCGGTCAGTCCGAAGAAGAGGCCGTACACGGCAAAGAGGATCCAGATGTGGACGGCGCTCGTGGCCACGGCGAAGCCCGCGTACACGGCGGCGTAGAGGAGCCACCCCAGAGCGATGACGGGCTTGGGTCCCAAGGCGTCCGCCACCAGCCCTCCGGGCACGCTCCACACGGTCTTGCTCACGTGCAGCAGACCCCAGAGCAGGGGGATGGCGGCCATCGGCACGCCCAGGTCGCTGGCCCGGAGCAGGAGGAATGCGTCGGAGGCGTTGCCCAGGGTGAACAGCACGACCACCGTGACATAGGCCGCGAAGGGGCGCGTGTCCTGGGGCGGCGGCCGGTCGCCGGCCGGAGAAGCGGCCGCCGCCGCCGGAGCGGACCGGCCCGCTCCGGTCTCGGTCACACCCCTCCACCACACCAGCAGCGACAGGACACCCGGAATGAGGGCCAGGCCGAAGACCAGGCGGAGCCTCCCGGGCAGCGCCACGAGGATGGCGGCAGCCACCAGCGGCCCCAACACCGAGCCCAGGTGGTCGGCCGCGCGGTGCAGACCGAAAGCGGCACCCCGCCGATCCTCGGGCACCGACTCCACGATGAGCGCGTCCCGAGGAGCCGTGCGGATGCCCTTGCCCACGCGGTCTGCGAAGCGCACCAGGAGAACGTGCCAGGGCGCGGTCACCACGGCGATGGCGGGGCGGACGAACGCCGCGATGCCGTATCCCCAGCCGACGAGCCCCTTCCGCCGCCCTATGCGGTCCGAGATCACGCCGCCCGCCAGCTTCGCGAGGCTGGCCGTGCTCTCCGCCACCCCCTCGATGAGCCCGAGCAAGGCCGGCCCGGCTCCCAGCACGCCGGTCAGGAAGAGCGGCAGCAGCGGGTAGATCATCTCGCTGGCGGCATCGTTGAGCAGCGAGATCAGAGCCAGCGCGCCGACGTTGCCCCGGAGGAGGGAGCGGAGGGAGGCGCGACGGCCTTCGGGTCGCGTGGGCATCGACCGGGGCGCGGCCTCAGCCCTGGCCGGCCGGCCCGGCCTGGCGGAGCAGCCAGGCGGGATAGCTCCAGGATCGGTCCACCCCGAGGGGGGACGTTCCGGGATACGATTCGAAGAGCGAAGCGGCGGTGACGACGAAAGCCACGTGAATGCCCTCCTCCCAGGGGTGCGCCTCGAGGCCAACCGTCCAGAAAGCCCGGCCCTCCGCCTCGACGTGGGTCACCTCGACGGACAGACCCCGGCCGGGGGGCGGCACCTCAGGCGGAATCTCGACGGCCAGGTCTCCCGGACGCAGGCGCACGCGCCGGAGGAGCCGCTTCTTTCGTACCGTCACGGCGTCGGGGCCCGTCATCATCGCCCGCAGTGCGGCCGGCACGCCATCGGCCGGGTGGGACCATTTCACCCACCGCTCGACGAGGCCGTCCACCCCCGCGGCGAGCTCCACGTGCCCCAGCTCCGCCGCGCGCCCCTTGATCTCCATCCTCGCCCACAGGCCGCCGCCGTGCGCGGGCTCTGATCGCGATTTGATGCCCAGGTCGTCGCGCCCGGAGAGCGTCAGGTAGCGGTCCTCCCTCCATCGGGAGGGCCAGGCCGGGCTCTCGACACCCGGGTCCCGCTGCCACGGCGTGACCTCCCGGAACCAGCCCACCACGTCGCTCGGGGGTGGGCCGTCGAAGAACCAACGGCACTCGTGGGTGTGGAAGCGCATACGACCTGGCATAACGTCCAAAGGCGATGATCGCCAGCGTACGCGGAACGCCCTGGCGACCGTGCCCACTCGGTGCGACACGGTTATTCCTTGACGGGCCCTTAACTTGGCAAGAGCCGAACCCGTGCCAGGGAGGCACCATGCGTCCACGAGAGCCGAGGATCCACCGCGCCGCAGTGCTGACGGCCGCGCTGGCGGCGGTGGCCGTCTCGGTCGCTTGCTTCGGTTCCAGCGTGGGCCCCGTCGTCGAAGAGTCGGACACGCTGACCGTGGTCCGCGCCGACACGCTGGGAGCGCCCGTGGGGGATCCCCTCACCATCGGCGGCGTCCGCCTGGTCGGTGACAGGAGTCTGGAGATGACCGTGACCTACTCTGGGGGATGCAGGCTCCACCGGCTGGAGCTCCGTTGGGACGGGGCGCTGCACATCGCCGAGTCGGACACGGTCGCGGCCAGCCTCGCTGTGGTCCATGAGGACAACGGAGACGCGTGCGAGGGTCTGGTCATCGAGACCCAGAGCTGGAAGCTCGATCCTCTGCTGGAGGCCGTGTCCCAGCTCGCCAGGCCCGGTCCCACGGTGCTCCGCATGAACCTCCGTGGTTGGGAGGCCCCCATCCTGATGGCGCGGTGAAGAGGCGCGCGGGCCGTCTCCGTACCCGGCGTAGAGCCGCCCCACGGCCTCCATCCCCTCAGGACGGAGGCCAGGCAGAGGGCCCGGGCGCTACTCCACATCGAGTTGCTCCCAGGCCTCGCGCACGGCCTTCAGCGCCTGGTCGAAGCGCGCGTCGCCCCGGAGCGGCCGCAGGAACGGGTCCTTCCGGGCGAAGAACGGATAGTTGATGAACCCCAGGCGCGCGGCGTTCTCGAGCCACTCGGCGGCCGAGTCGCGCTCGTCCAGCATGCCGTAGCAGTCCGCCACCAGCCAGGAGAACTGGGGATCGGTGCGCGCGTGGCGCTCGACTTCCGGCGTCATGCACGCCGCCGCTTGGTCCGCTTCTCCGAGGAGGGCGTGACGGAGCACGTGGGCGAAGGCCGCGGTTACGTCCCCCGGCACCCGGTCCACGTCACCCAGGAGGTGGGCCGCGGCTTCCCGCTGGCCGTCGAAGGCCAGGGAGAACGCGTACAGGAGGCGGAACATGGGCGTGGTGGGACTCAGGCGGTAGGCGCGCTTCAGGTTGGCGATGGCGTCGTCGGAATGCCCGCTCAGCATGTCCACGAAGCCCAAAACGAGCTGGCTCCAGGGCGTTAGAGGGTCGATGCGGCCCAGGGTCCTGGCGAACTCGGCCGCCTCATCCATCAATCCTACCGTCGCGTGCGCCTGGGCAGCCCAACCGAGCGTCTCGGCGTTGCGCGGCTCCAACTCCACGGCCCGGGCGAGGTTGGCTATTCCCTCCCGCATGCGCCCCTGGTCGGCCTGGAGCATGCCGAGCAGGGCGTAGGCCCGGTGGCAGTCGGGGTCCACGGTCAGGGCCCTCCTGGCGAACGACTCGGCCGCATCGAGGTGCCGCTCGCGCTCCTCGGGCACCACGGCCGCGCCGTAGAGGTGCACGTCCCCCATGCTGGCGTAGAGCAGGGCGTTCTCTCCGACGATCTCCAACGCTTCTTCGAGGTGCTCCAGGGCCCGGCGGAGCGAGACGTCGGTGAGGTGCGTCGAGCCCTCCCGGGCCTGGAGGTAGTAGTCGTACGCCCGCACGTCCGGAATGGGGCGGGCGCCGATCCGCTCCCGCTCGGCGGGGCTCGCCTCCATCCCCAAGGCTTCGGCCACCGCCAGCGAGAGGCGGTCCTGGATCTCGAAGACGTCGTCCAGGGTGCCTTCGAAGTCACTGGCCCAGATCACGGCGTCCGTGGCGGCTTCCACCAGCTCTGCGGCCGCGTACAACCGAAAGCCCACCATGCGCACGCTTCCCCTGAGGACGTGCGTGCACTCCAGATCCCGCCCGAGCGTCCGGGCATCCCGCTCGATGCCCTTGAGCTGCATGGATGAGCCGGTCGCGATGACCCGGAGTCCCTCGAGACGGGACAGGTCCGTGATGACCTCCTCGGTGAAGCCGTCGCTGAAGTACTCGTTGGACGGATCCGGGTCCTGGCTCGCGAAGGGCAG
>DASWKP010000376.1:0-3157 GCA_036396575.1 Longimicrobiales bacterium
CTCCTTCGGGACCAACGACCTCACCCAGACCACCCTGGGGCTGTCCAGGGACGACGCCGGGACGTTCCTGCCCCAGTACCTGGAGATGGGGATCCTGGCGGAGGATCCGTTCCGCTCCCTGGACATCGAGGGCGTGGGACGGTTGATCCGGGTGGCGGTGCGGGAGGGCCTCGCGGCTCGCCCCAACCTCAAGATCGGCATCTGCGGCGAGCACGGTGGGGATCCGGCCTCGGTGAGATTCTTCCACGACACCGGACTGGACTACGTGTCCTGCTCCCCGTTTCGCGTGCCGGTCGCGAGGCTGGCCGCGGCCCAGGCGGCGCTCGCGACGGAGTGAGGCTAGCGCTCCTCCTCGTCGCCCACGAAGGTGGTGATGAGGGCGCTCACCACGCCGATCACGAGCGCGCCCAGCGTGCCCGCCCACAGGTCCGTGACCGTGAAGGCCACGCCCAGCTCGACGGCGATGAAGGCGGTGAGCAGAAGCATGAGCCCGTTGATCACGAAGACGAAAAGGCCCAACGTGAGGAAGACCAGGGGGCACGTCAGGAGCCTCACGAGCGGACGGATGACGGCGTTCACGACGCCGAACAACGCCGCCACGCCAAGCAGGCCCGCCCAGTGGCCGTCGTAGTCGATGCCGGGCACGAAGCGGACCGCGACCCACAGGGCCGCCGCCGTCACGGTCAAGCGGATGAGAAAGCGCATGGCGTTGCGTCCGTAAGAGTTCATTCGTACTAGAAGACTCGAGTTGGCCCTTACCTCCCACTACGGACACCGGGCGCCGAGGATTCGAGCCCCGGCCCTCACACCCCCAGCGATTCGGAGAACGCATGCCAGCCCATCCTCGCCTCCCGCTTGTCGCCTTGGCGCTCGTCACCGGGCTCCTCGGCCTTCGGCCCGCCGGGGCCGAGGCCCAGTTCGAGTTTCTGGACCTCGGCGTCCACGGCACCTGGGCGACCGAGGCTTTCGATGGCACCCGGGGACTGGGCGCCTTCGTGTCCTGGGAGGCTCCGCTCCTGCCCGTGGCCGTCCGGGCCGCCGCCGACAAGTACTTCCCGAAGTGCGGCACCCTGGACGGGTGCTCCACGTGGGCGTGGGGCGTCGACGCCCTCGTGCGCGTGCCGCTGCCGGTGGCGCGGCCCTACGCCGCCCTGGGTTGGACCCGGCGCACGTCCGATCCCGGCGGCGACGTCCCTGACGTGAAGAAGAGCGGCGCTGCCCTTGGGCTCGGGTTGGACCTGGACCTCATCGGCATCCGCCTGTTCGCGGAGGCCAGACGGGAGTTCCTCGATCTCCCGGCCGACCAGTGGATCCTCCGGCTGGGGTTCTTCTTCTAGCCCGCGAAGCCAGGGAGAGAAGCGCATGGGAGAGGCGACGACGAGTCTCGCCACCCTCGGTGGCGGCTGCTTCTGGTGCCTGGAGGCCGTCTTCCAGGAGCTGAAGGGAGTGGTGGGCGTGACTTCGGGGTACGCCGGAGGCTCCACGCCCGACCCGACGTACCGCCAGGTGTGCTCGGGCGCGACGGGGCACGCCGAGGTCGTCCAGGTCGCCTTCGATCCCTCGGCCATCTCCTTCCGGGAGCTTGTCGAGGTGTTCTTCGTGATCCACGACCCGACCACCCCGGACCGCCAGGGGGCCGACGTGGGAACGCAGTATCGCTCGATCATCCTCCACCACTCGGAGGACCAGCTCGAGGTCGCGCGGGCCGTGCTGGACGAGCTGCGGGAGCGGGAGGCCTTCGACGCCCCCATCGTCACGGAGCTGGTGCCATTGGACGCCTTCTACGCGGCCGAGCCCGAGCACGACGACTACTACAGGCGGAACCCCGGGCAGCCCTACTGCCGGATCGTCATCAGCCCAAAGCTGGAGAAGTTCCGGCGGACGTTCGCCGAAAAGCGGAGGTCATAGCGTCACCGCGTCCTCCGCCAGGACGCGGTCCAGCGTCTCGACCAGGCGGTCCGCGTCGCCTTCGCTGAAGACCATGGGTGGCTTGATCTTGATGACGTTATGGTCCGGGCCGTCCGTCGACAGCAGCACGCCCAGCTCCCGCGCCCGCTCCACGACGTAGGTCGCCTGGCGGGGCGCGGGAGTGCGCGCCTCCCGGTCCAGGACCAGCTCCACGCCCAGGAAGAGCCCCCGTCCCCGGACGTCGCCCACCAGGGGCCGGCGGGCCATGAGGGACTGGAGCCCCGACTTCAAGTACGTGCCCACCGTGTCGGCTCGCTCTCGGAGGCCCTCCTCCTCCAGTACCTCCAGGACCGCCAGCCCCACGGCGCACGCCGGCGGGTTGCCCCCGAACGTGTTGAAGTACTCCATCCCCGTGTCGAAGGAGTGGGCGATGTCGGGCGTGGTGATCACGGCCCCCAGGGGGTGTCCGTTGCCTATGGGCTTGCCGAGCGTGACGATGTCCGGGACGGCTCCCAACGCCTCGAAGGCCCACCAGTGGCTCCCGACCCGGCCGAAGCCCACCTGGACTTCGTCGGCCACGCACACGGCGCCGGCGCCGCGGGCGTGGCGGAAGGCGCCGGCCAGGTATCCGGGTGGCGGCTCGATCTGGCCGCCGCAGCTCAGGATGGCCTCCGCCAGGAAGGCGGCCGGGCCCGCGCCCTCCCGGGCCGAGTCGCGGCACGCTCGGGCCACGTCCTCGGCGTAGGCGTCCGCTCCGTGGTCGCCCCGGTGGCGGCCTCTGTACGGGTCGGGCATCGCGGCCACGCGCACCCAGGGCGGTCGGCCGGCGCCGCCGGGTCCGTCGAACTTGTAGGGGCTCATCTCCACAAGGGACGACGTGTTGCCGTGATAGCCGCCCTCCAGGACGACGACGTCTCGCCGACCCGTGTGGGCCCTCGCCAGGCGCAGGGCGAGCTCGTTGGCCTCGCTGCCGCTGCACACCAGGAAGCAGACGCTCAGCGGCTCGGGAAAGAGGCTCGCCAGGCGCTCGGCATAGTCCACGAGCATCGGGTGCAGGTAGCGGGTGTTGGTGTTCAGCACCGCGGCCTGCCGGTTGAGCGCCTCCACGACGCGGGGGTGGGAGTGGCCCACGTGGGCCACGTTGTTGACGCAGTCCAGCCAGGGCTGGCCGTCGGCATCGTACAGGTGAACGCCCCGGCCCCGAACGATGTGGAGGGGGCGCCGGTACGACACGCTCACGTTCGGCCCG
>DASWKP010000377.1:0-3343 GCA_036396575.1 Longimicrobiales bacterium
GGCCCCGGGTGGCTGGCGTCCACGGTCTCGTAGTAGCGCTCCAGCCGGATCCAGTGCATGTCCCGGCCCATGGCCACGGCCTGCTCGCCCACCCAGGGCACGTTGTTCTCGGACGCGCACGCGGTCACGCACGCGCTGCACCCGGTGCACTTGTCCAGGTCGATCGCCATGGCCCAGCGGGGCGTCTCCGGATCGCCGTAATCCCCGTACCGAGAGCCGGGCAGGGGAAAGTCGCCTGGCTCCCCGTCGGTCTCAACGGGAACGAAGCCACCGCCGAGTTGGAGCTCCCGGAGCGCGCCGTGGCCGCCTTCCTCGGCGGCCTGCCCGGCACCCGCCTCCGCCGCCACGCCGGCGGCCGCCGCGACGCCCAGGTCGGCCAGGGCCACCGCCGGGGCGATGGGCCGGTTGTGCTGCTCGGAAGCTCCCTCGATGGTGGCCAGCTTGTAGCGCTCGCCGGTGGCCTCGACGGTCACGCGGGTGGCCAGCGTGACCAGGGCACCGGACGGCTGTTCCGCGACCGCCGGCAGGAGGGTCACCGCGCGCACGCCCCGCCCATCGGCGAAGCGTCCCGTGTTCTCGTGGCCCATCCCCATGGACAGGGCGACGGCGTCCTCCCGGATCCCCGGGTAGATCCACAGCGGCACCTCCACCGAGCCGTGGGGCGAGGTCACCCGCACGACGTCGCCTTCACGGAGGCCCAGCCTCTCCGCCGCCAGTGGGTTCATCTCCAGCCAGGAGTGCCAGGCGATCTTGGAGACGGGATCCGGCAGCTCGATCATCCAGGGCCGGTTGGCGATGCTGCCATCGCCGAAGCGGCTCGACGGATGGACGACGAGGGTGAAGTCACCGAGGCCGTCCACCTCGGGCGGGTCGAAAGTGAGCGCCAGGGGCAGGGAGCGGAGCGCCGGCGTGCCCGCCCCGACCTCCGTGGCCAGCTCGACCACGCCCACCCTGAGCGCGCGCCGCCACCACGCCTCGAATTCCTCCGAGGAGCCCGAAGCTCCGTGGAGCGCCGCCCAGCGCTGCCGGAGATGGTCGTAGAAAGTCCGGGCCCCCAGTTCGAGACCCGCCTGGCCGGCCACGGCCAGGAGCACGTCGGCCGTGGCCTTCGAGTCGAAGTGGGGCACCGGCTGCATGGCTGGCTGCTGGACGGCGTACACGCCCGGCCGGGGGTTGGAGTCTCCCCACGACTCCAGGAAGTGGGCGTCCGGCAGGATGAGGTCCGCCATTGCGGAGGTCTCGTCGGGTGCCGAGGCGAAGGACACCTTGAGCCCGACCCCTTCGAATGCCTCGGAGAATCCCGAAGCCGGCGGCAGCGTGTAGGCGGGGTTCGTGCCGTGCACCAGGACCACGCCCACGTTGCCGCCCGCCATGGAGCGGATGGCCGCCTCCATGGCCCCGTAGGGCGCCGCCGAAGCCGACGTGGCGCCACTCTGGACGTGGACGGTGCGGCCGACGCTTCCCGCCACATGGTTCAGGATGAGGACCGCCAGATTGGCCGCGGTGGCATTCCGGTGGTGGCCCGCCACGCCCGGACCCAGGGCGACGCCGGGGCCCGCGTTCATGAAGTGGTCCGCCAGCTCCTCGATGACCTCGACTTCCACCCCCGCCGCCGCCGCCGCGGTCATCGGATCGTACCGCTCCACGATCGGCGCGTATGGCCCGGCGGCCTCGCCAGACCCACCCGTGATGGCGTTGGCGATGCCCAGGGCGAGGGCGGCCTCGGCGCCGGGAGCGATCGGAATCCACTCGTCGGCGTTCTGGCCCGTGAGGTTCAGCCTGGGCCCCACGAAGACCGTCCGGGCCTTGGGTCCGTCCGTCACCGAGGCGGCCCGGGAGAAGCCGCGGCCGTGCTCCACCGGGCTCAGCCAGGTCTCCAGGAAGTCCGCCCCGAAGGAGAGGATGAAGCGAGCCTCCGCCAGGTCGTAACGGGGCACGACATCAGCGCCGAAGGCGATGCGGGTGGCCTCTCGAAGAGGAGCCAGCGACAGGCCGTCGTGCTCGACGCGGGTCCCACCCACCGCCGCGACGAAGCCGTCGGCGACGTCCGCCAGAGAGGGGCCCATCTTGCCCGTGAGCAGGAGGACGCGGCCACCAGCACTCTGGAGGCCCTGGGTCAGGCGCTGCTCCGCCTCCTGCCAGGTCACCTGGCGGAGCTCCCCGCCCTCGCGGACCATGGGCCCGGCATAGCGGTCGGGGTTGTAGAGCGCCTGCAACGAGGAGTGGCCCCGGGAGCACAGGCCCCCCTGGGAAACCGGATGGCGGGGGTTGCCCTCCACTTTGACCGCTCGGCCCTCCCGGGTGCGGACCCACATCCCGCACTCCGCAGAGCATTCACGGCACACCGACGTGTACCACGTGGCCACCCCGGGAACGATGTCCTCCGGGGGCACCACGAAGGGCAGGAGCTGCTCAACCTGCTCCGTGGAGCACCCTACCAGGCCGGCACCGGCGCCCGTGACGCCAACAACCTTGAGGAACTCCCGGCGCTTGAGGCCGTCGGTCATGGGGCCCCGTCCGGGCCCATCGTAATGGCTCATGGGCTCGCTAGTAGTGGCAGACGGTGCAGTCTCGGGCCGCGTCCTGCTCGATGTGGCAGGACACGCACCAGCCCATGTTGGCTCCTCCCCAGAGGGGATCCCGCTCCTCGATGACCCCCATCGTCTGCACCTCGCCGTGGCACTCCTGGCACTGGAGTCCGGCGTCGATATGACGCATGTGGGGAAAGTGGGCGTGATCCGAGATCTTATAGATCCGCACCCAGGGGATGGGCTCCTGGCGCTCCCAATACCCTTTCAGCTTGTCCACTTCCTGCGGGCTGTTCGTGCCGGGGACCAGCGTATGGCAGCCCATGCACACGCGAACGGGAGGGATGCCGGCGTCCACGGAGCGCTCCGCGGAGAAATGGCAGTACTGACAGTCCATCGCGTAGGTGCCCGCGTGGATGTCGTGAGGAAACGCGATGGGCTGGACCGATGTGGGCGAACTCGCGGGAGCGGCCTGTCCGGCCTGCTGGGCCGGCGTCTCCTGGACCGCCTCGGGCTGTGCCCACGAGAAGGCCATACCGCCCAGGGCGGCAGGGACGGCCACGGCCGCCAGGATCCGAAGCTTCTTCATAGGCCTTCGGCCCGCGAGGAGTTGGTCAGACGGGTCAAGAACCGGCGGAAGGTAGGCCGGCCCCCGGGACGTGTCAACGCGCTTTCAGCCCGCGTCACGCCGGCCCCGAGGACCCTTCTTTTTTCCCGTGGGTGTTATACTTTCGCTTCTTCGGATCCCACCCAGACCCTCTTCGATGTCCAAGCCCGATACGACCCGTTCGAGTGACGCCCGCCTTTCCCTGGAG